>JBBSIW010000054.1:0-10296 GCA_038231895.1 Solirubrobacterales bacterium
GACCGCGCCCCAGCGCACCGCATCGAGGAAGGCGTCGAGCTGGGCGGGGTCGTCGAGGTGGTCGGGATCCACCGGCGGAAGGTCGGCGCGCTCGATCGCCTGAGCGCCCGGCTCGAGCTCCCAGATGACCCGGAGCTCCTCACCGGAGGCGTCGTCCTCGATCGAGATCAGGGATACGAGGTGCTGAGGAGGAGGTGGCAGCGTCCCTTCGATCGCCGGTGGCAGCTCGGAGGAGAGCGACTCGGAGACGACCCAACGGCGCCCGCGGACGATCGCGAGCTGGCCGTCGCGGGGGGCGGGGGAGGCCAGATGTGCTGCGGCGACCGCCATGCGTCGAGCCGGCACGCTAGTCGACGGTTCTGTCGTTCGTGCTAGTGCCAGGAGAGCCGGGAGGGCCTGTGATCAGATCAGATCAGACCGGCGGCCCCGGCAGCGACTTAGTCTTGCCCGATGCCGTCACGGGTTGCCGAGGTCTTCGCCGCCGCCGCGCTCATGCCCGCTGGGCCGGTGCGCTGGCGCGAGGTCGTGCCCGAACGACGCCGCTGTGTGTATGTCATCGCGCCGCTCACCGACCGCGTGGATGCCGTGGCCCGGACGCTGCCCGCGGGTCCGGTCGACGCGTGTCTGAAGGGTGTCCAGAGCTGCTGCTCAACAAGCGGCCGAAGCCGACGGCGCGCGAACTCGCAGAGCGGCTGGCCGGGTTCTGGCTGGCGGCAGAAACCGTGCTACATCGGACCCTCGAAGCGCCCGCGGTCACGCGCGTCGGCGGGTTCTACCGACACCGCCTCGGGGCGAGTCCGCAACAGGGCGGCTGGCCGGTGAAGACGCCGACCGTGCTCGACCGGCTCTTCGTTCACTGGGCGGCGGCCGGTGACTACGTAGATGCGGAGGAGGCGATGGTATGGGCGTTTGCGGCCGCGGTCTCGCCGGAGTCCGTCGCTGCTCTGTACCACCCCGACCCGCTCATGCCGTTCGCCAATCTCGAAGATGCCACGAATGCCGACCGCCGACGCAAGCCTCACGGCATCGGCCGGATCACCGGTCTCACGCCTCCCCAACGAGCGGCTCCAGCGCGTGGTCCCCGGTAGTCGCGATGTCGCTGTTTCGCCGCGTCACGCGCTACCGCATCGCACCAACCCAAGACCCGCGCGAGAACCGGCTGACCGAGGTGACCGCGGCCGTGCTCGAACGCGTCGACGGGCTCGGGCTCGATGTCATGGACGCGGTGCTGAGCAGCGCGGCGACCGCCGCCAACGAGCGCCTCTTCGAGGCCGCCGACGACGCCGAAGCCGCGCGCTTGGTGGCCGCGGGCGACGCGCTGGAGGGGCAGCTCGGGCGGCTCCGCGAGCTCGACCGCCCGCGCCTGCGCGTCGACACGCAGGTGAGGACGCCGTCGACGAAGTTCGTGGACTTGCAGCTGCGCGTCGGGCCACGGCCGTTTCAGGGCGGCGACAACTTCGTGTTCTGGGTCGAGGTCAAGCACGGCGCGGGCGTGCACGGCACACAGCTGACCGACTACGAGACCGACATCGCGCTCGCCGACGCCGACCATCGCCGGGTCATCGTGCTCGCGCCGCGGGAAACCGCCGGCGAACTCTCCAGTGTGCCGGACACGATGCCGGTCGTCGAGTGGCAGGCGGTCGCTGAGGTGGTCCGCCGCTGGGCCAAGCGCCCGGACGTGGGAGAAGTCGAGCGCTTCCTGCTAAACGACTACCTCGCGTACCTGCGAGAGGAGGGGTTGATGGACGAGGAGCTGTTGACCGCCGAGCACGCCTTCGCGCTGCGGGCGGCGCGCGCGGCGATGAACACGGTCGCGAAGGTCATGGAGCTCGCCGACGTCTACATCGCCCAGCACTGGGGCCCGCGGGGCACCAAGAAGGGCGGACGCAATCCCGCCTACGGACCGGACTACTGGGCGCACTACAGCCTCTCACCCGAAGGCAGTGGTCCCGCGCCGGAGACCTGGCGCAGTACGACCATGGAGTGGGGTCTGTTCGGCGACGCCGCCCGCGCGGAGCCGCGCAACGCCTGGACGTTCGTGGCTGGCGCGACCTTCTACGCCGCGCGTGACGATCCCGCGAAGATGCCCGAGAACGCCGAGTGGCTGGCCGCACGCCGCCAAGACGGCTTCGAACACGCGTCGATGTACTACTGGCGCCTGTTCCGCTTCCGGTACCCCGAGGAGCTGCTCGCTGCGACCTCGCTCGACGGCCAGGTCGAGCTGCTCGGCAGCTGGGTCGTGGAGTCATTCCGCAAGCTCGCGGCGACCCCGCCACCGTACTAACCAAAGGCGTTGATGCCGATGGCCATCTCCTTGGTCAAGCCGTACTTTGCGCGGCGAACCCGAAGAGGGAACAGGCAGTGCTCGAGCTGCTTGCGGATCCGCTCGACGCGATCGGGCCCAGCTGGCGCCGGGGTCCACGTGTCGTCGATCAGCAGGATCGCCTGGTCGTCGAGGCGTTTCACGCCGCGGTACTTCTCCCGTTCGAAGGCGCGCTCGCTGACCTTCTTGTCCGTCCGGAAGAGCAGGCGGGCGTAGCGGTCGCGGGTGGAGGACGAGCTCCCCGACGATCCGCCGGAGGGGGTGCGTCTCATCGCGAGCGAGGCTGCTCGACGAACTCGCCGACACCCAACTGCTACTAGCCACAACAAAAGGGAAGCGATGAGGACCGGGCCTGCACGGGGTGCGGAACCACAGCCCCGACGTGGTCGCGTTCTGGATTCGCGGACCGTTCGGCCGCGCGTCGTTCCCTTCACACTCGGGCTGCGGGGAGCTGTCTCGCGACGCGTTCTGCGCCCGGAGCAACATCAACCCATCCGAAGTCAAGCGCGTCGCGCCTCCCGGCGAATCACCGGGAGTTACCCCCCCCCTCGGCGGCGACCATCCGCACTAGCCGCCACGCTGCACCGCCCATGAGCTTCTCTGGGCGGAATCGAGAACACGCGCGACGGATCGGGCGCGAAGCGGTAGAAAGACGGCAGATGCCGCGAGAGACACTTCATCTTCATCTGCTGCCGGACGCGCCGCTCGACGTTCTGCATCGCGCGTCGCGGGTCGTGAGCGAGTTCCCCGGGCCGGGGGTCGTGGAGATCCACGTCCGCGAGCGCAGCTGGTGATCGGGTCGGTCGCGTTGCTCCCCGCGTTGCGGGAGCGTTTTACGCAGGTCGGGATGCTCAGAACCGGCTCCGTGGGCGCTGTTCGAGGGCAACTCGCGCTGGAAGATGGATCCTCTCGCATGAATCGACCCGGCGTAGCCTGTAAGACGCATGGAGATCTCGGACTTCCAGACCCCGCAGTACCCGCCGTACGTGCAGACGACTGAGCAGCGACGCCGGTGGGATTACTGCCGGGCGAACTCGATCCTGTACTGCGGCGAGAACGGTCAGCCGGCGGAGAACACGGAGTCCGAAGACGTGTGGATGATGACCCGGTCGCTGTACCGGTCCGACATCCCGACGGATCCGCCGTCCGACGACGCTGATCGGCAGGTCCGGCAAGGCCGTGGATGATCGTCAACTCTCCCCCGTGCAGCAGATGGCCCGCGATTTAGGCATCGAAGAGGTCGATGACGCGACGTATAAGCGTGAGGCCGGCGTCTGGCGCTTCGGATTCGCTCCGGCAATCCGTTCGCACCGCGAGCGCGAGGAACCGACCGAGCCTGCAGCAGAACCCCCGGGAGCGGCGGGGCAGGAAGAGAGGACACGCCATACCGCGAGCAGTGTGACGTCGTCTCCCCACGTGAAGCGGTCCATGCGGAACTCGCAGAAGTGGCACGCGCGGAGATCGTCGATCTCGTCGGGCAGTTCGCGAGTTTCGAAGTAGCGCTCGCGAACTGCGTTGGTCTTCTCGCCCCACTGCTCGCCGAAGTGCGCGTAGTCGTTGAAGGTGTGCGCGAACTCCGCGATGCGCTCCCACGGGGCGTCGACTGCCGGCACGTCTTCGAGCCGCAGCGCGCCCTGCGCTTTCACGCCCACGCGTCGCTGGCGACGGCGAGCATCAGCTCGGCGGATCGGCGAGCGGCG
This sequence comes from Solirubrobacterales bacterium, assembly GCA_038231895.1. Classification (GTDB taxonomy): domain Bacteria; phylum Actinomycetota; class Thermoleophilia; order Solirubrobacterales; family Solirubrobacteraceae; genus JALYZC01. The sequence goes on from JBBSIW010000054.1 coordinate 4,024, forward strand.
GAGATCCCGTCCTCGTCATGCTCGAGGCGGGTCCACATGCCCGGCTCGTGGGTCAACCCGAGCCGCTCGATCACTTGCTGCTGCTCGGGCGGCAGGGCCGGCCCGCTCTGCCAGTGCTCGGGGTCGAGCACCTCGACGCGGACCGTCTGCTCATCGGTGTCCGCGATGGCCTGGACGCACCATCCCGGGTTGGGGCCCTCGATCACCACGGGCCCGCCGTTGTTGAGCGTGGCGACGATCTCACCGAGCGTCGGGACGGGTGCTGAGTCCTCTGCGATCGGGCTGATGCCGAGGCGATCGATGGCCTGCTGGTCGAGGATCAGCGTGTCCTCGGCGGTCCACTCGCGAACGAAGGTGCGCTGGTCGTGGGTCTCGGGGGACGTGCGGTGGGCGCGCTGGGTGTGGCGGCGCAGGTCGGCGAGCCGGCTGAGGACGTCAGCTGAGGCCACGCCGTCCTCGACGAGGAGGCAGCCGACGACCGTGCCGGTGCGGCCGACGCCGCCCCAGCAGTGGACGTAGACGGTCTCGCCCTCGGCGATGGCGAGGCGGATCGCGGTGAGGATCGCGCGCATCTGCCACGACGTCGGGATGTCCACGTCGCGAATCGGCAGGCGCAGGTGCGTCACGCGCGTCTTGCGCTCGTGGGCGGTCTGGCGCAGTAGCTGCGAGTACGGATGCAAGGGAGGGCCTTCGCCCTCTTCGGTGAGATCGACGAAGCACGTGACGCCGGCGTCGAGGAAGGCTTCGAGCTTCGCCGCGGCCTCGCTCTTCTTGGGGGCGCCTGGATAGGCGCCGGCTAGGAGCTTTCCGGGGAGGACCCAGTAGCTGTCGCCGGGCGTGGCCGGTGGCGGCGGCGAGCTGATCGCCGGTGTGGGCGCGCGACCGGCGACCGGTTCGAGCGTGGCGGCCAGCGCGAAGAGCTCGTCGGCGAGTTCTTCGATCCGGTCTCGCATGACGAGCTGGCGGCGCCATCGAGCGGGGATCGCCTCGACGCCGTAGAGGGCTCCGGCGAGTTGGCCGTAGATGGCGGCAGTGGTGTCGGCGTCGTCGCCGAGGTTGACGGCGAGCAGGACGCCGTCGTCGAAGCTGCGCGTCTTCATCAGCGCCCAGAGCGCGGCCTCGAGCGCCCGCACGATGTAGCCGGCGCCCTGGATCGCGGGTGGCTCTTTCGCGAGGAACGACCCCGCGGCGACCTCTGCGACCTCGGGATGCAGCGGGGTCTGGGTCCAGATGCCGGAGGTGGGCTCGAAGGCTCCCTGGTGGAGCAGCTGGCTGACGTTCGCGCCGTTGAGCGCTCCGACGAGCAGGCCGGCGAAGTAGCGGGTGGCGTCGATCGCCTGAGGGGCGCCGTGGGTGGTGCGCGCGCTGTCGGCCGCGTGGGACACCGCCTCAACCGGGTGGCGGGCGTAGGCGAGCGCGACGGGCGCGAGCTTCATCAGCGGCCCGTTGCCGGCGGCGTTGCGGTCGGCGTCCCCGGGGAAGGGCTCGCCCGTGCGCTCGAAGCGATGCAGCGCCTTGCGCGTCGCGTTGCCGATGTCAAAGCACGTCCCGGTGCTCGAGAGGTGGCCCTCGCGGTACCACCGCACGTAGCGGGCGAGCTGATCGGTCGGGTCGAAGCGTGCGCGTTCGATGAGGCTCTCGGCGAGACAGAGCGCCATCGACGTGTCGTCGGTCCACGCTCCCGCGGGCAGCCCGAACGGACCGCCACCGACCATGTCGGTCACCGGAGGGAACGTGCCCGGCGGCTTGAACTCGACCGTCGTGCCGATCGCGTCGCCGACGGCAAGGCCGAGCATGGCGCCGCGGAATCGATCTCGATCCAGGCCCGTGGTCATGCGCCAGCCGTACCCGGGCTCGCGAATCCCGCGGCATGCAGCAGCTCCTCGGCCCAGGCGACCGCGACGCCGATCTGATCGTCGAGCCCGGCCTCGTCGTCGAGCTCGTCGGCGACGAGGCAAGCGGCGAGGCCGACAGCGAGGAGGATGAAGCGCATGGTCCGAAGCTAGAGCGCGGGGAGAAGGCAAAAGGTGGACGTCGGTGCTCGAGCCGCTAGCGCCGCCTACGGCGGAGAACGGCCAGCAGACGCTCGCCGACACTTCGAGCAGTCTTGGAGGTCTGTGAAGGTGGGTCGTCCCCAGGTTGCACGGCGCTCGCTGCCGGCGCCGAACCAGCGAATGAGATCCGCCACCGTCCGGCCTCACGGGCGTACTCCTGGGGAGAAATCTCCTCGAGGCCGAACTCCTCGAACGCCACGCGCTGGGCGGGGGAGAGCTCGCGATCGTCGTCTCCGTGGTTCACGAGCGGGAGCGTAGAGAGGGCGCCAGCAGTTGCTGTCGTCAGCAGGCTCGATGTGATCACCCGACGCACCTGAGGACTTGAGGCGACCCAACGCTCACCCCGGTAGTCGCAAGAGGCGCGGCAGCACGAGCGCCTCCAGGAGCGCGTCAACGCCGACATTGAGGCGGAGACCTACGACCCGGCCGAGGACGCCGCTGACCTGACCGACGAAATGAGCGACCTCCTTCGGGAGCTGACCATGTACTCGCTCGGCCCCGCCGACGCTCCGCGACGGGACGATACGCGCGCGTCGGCTCCCCTCGACTCAGTCAGCGTCAATCAACAAGAGCACGGTTTGGATACCCGTCCGCGGACGCCGGCCGCCACCCTCGCTGCTCGCGATACCGCCAGTATCGCTGCGCTCGAGCGCGGCGTCTGGCATCCCCGGATCGGGCACCCAAGCCGCACACTTGCTTCTCGACGCTTCCTCAGCGCGTCAGCGCGAGGATGACGAGGACGATCACCACGATGCCGATCCCCGCCGCGGTGATCGTCACCGGGCGCTGGCGCCACCAGAACTCCGGCTTGGCGCGGTCGCGCGTGTAGCGACCCTCGGGCGGCGTGCCGACCCAGTCCTCCTCGTCGTCGAACTTGCCCACGCCGCGTACAGGCTCTCAGCAGCTCGGCGCCGTCGCCGAGTCGGAGCCCTGCTTCGGGCTGAGCACGACGTCTTGATGCTTGGCGCCGGCGGGGGCCTGGCCGCCGGTCACGCACGCGGGCACGACGACCGTCTTCGCCCTGCTTCCGGCGGGGACAATGACCTGCGAGCGGCTGGCGACCTGAACCGAGGAATCCTGGAGCTGGGTGGTGCCCACCGGGAGCACGAACGCCGCCGACGGGGGAGGGCTCCCGGGCGGCGGAGCGCCTCCGCTCGGCTTCGTGCAGTCGGGCACGAGAAGCGCTCGAGCACCGGCGGAGCCGCCGAGCTGGAGCGTGACCACACCCGACCCCGAACCTCCCGGCGCGGTCTGCGACGCGATGGATGCGGGCGTGCCGCACGACGGTACGACGACCGTGCGCTGCGTGCCGTCCCCGGGAAGGAGCACGCCGCGCGCGTTCGCGGGTGGCGGCGTCGGCATCATGCTCATGCTGCTGCTGCTCGAGCCACCGGCGCCGCTGCCGGCGACGACGAGGAGGACCACCAGGAAGCCTCCCACGATCCACGGGACCTTGGTCCCGCCCTCGTCCCGTTCACGACTCCCCTCCATCGTCCGGCTCGGCGAGGCTCTAGCCGCCGCCGGAGCTACTGCTCGAGGCGGTGACCATGCACGGCGGCGCGGTGATGGCCTTCGCCTTCCTCGGGGACGGGAGGGCGAGCGTGTTCGGGCCGGCGGCGGTGCCGCCGGAGCTCGAGCCGCCGCTCTCGCCCGAGGACGACGAGGAGGATGAGGACATCGTCACCACGCACGGCGGCACGATTACCCGCTGCAGGTCGCTGTTCTGCGGGATCACGAGCTGGTTCTGCGTCTGCGAGGAGGTCTGCTGCTGGCTCTGGCTCTGGGCCACGCCGCCCCCACCGGGACTGAGGAGGACGGTGCCCGCGCCGGTCGAGCCCTGACTCTGTCCCTCGATGCACGGCTGGATCGCCACCGTCTGAGCGGCGGAGCCCTTCGGAAGCGTCACCTCGTTCGAGCCCGGCGGCGTCGCGGTGCTGTCCTGGCTCGTCTGCGCGCCCGAGCACGGAGGCACGACGATCGTGATGGCGCTGCGCTGCTTGGGAACGATGACCGTGCGGACACCCGGCGCCATGAGCGCCATCTGGATCGGGTTGAACGGCATGGCGCTGCCGCCACCACCGCCGGAGCCGCTGCTGCCGCATCCGCTCGCGAGGCTCGCGAGCACCACCAGCACCGTGGCGGCAACCACGCTTCGCGCTCTCCCTCCGACCCTCGCCATGCCTCTCCTCTTCCGTCGTTGCGGCCCGCTCACGCGACCCCGAGCGGGTGCGCCCTCTCCGCAACGCGGACAATACACCGGACATCGACGGCAGGGCCGGCCGGCCTCTGGTTGGATGTGCGCTGGGCATGAGCGCCGCACCGCCATCCATCCTCCGTCGTCTGCGCGCTCACGTCCGCAGCACGGCGCGCGTCCGGCACGGCGGCCTCCTCGGCGTGCTGGTGGCCGGCGCGGCGCTGCGCGGGCTGTTCATGGCGGCGTGGCAGCCCGCGTTCATGGGCTGGCCGGACGCCAAGAGCTACCTCGACGCCGCCCACGGTGTCGTCTTCGCCAGCACGCTGCGTCCCGCCGGCTACCCGATCTTCCTGCGCCTCATGGACGCCGTCGTGCCCAGCATCACGGCGATCGTCATCGTGAACCACCTGCTCGGCCTGGCCACGGCGGCGCTCCTGTACCTCGCGCTCATCCGCGTCAGGGCGCCCGCGCGGGTAGCGCTCGTCCCGGCGGCCGTCGCCGCCCTGGGCGGGGACGCGATGTTCCTCGAGCACTCTCCGCTCAGCGAGCCGCTCTTCATCTTCCTGATCGCCCTCGGCCTCTACGCGGCCGTGCGCACGCTCCCGCGCGCGAGCCCGTGGTGGCCCGCTCTGGCCGGAGTGGCGCTCGCGGCCTCCTCCACGGTGCGGGTCGTGGGCGTCGTCCTGCTGCCGATCGTGGGGCTGTGGCTCCTCCTCGCCGCGCACGGCTCGCTGCGCCGCCGGCTGGCCACCACGGGGATCGCGGCGGCGGCGGCGCTCGCTCTCCTCGGAGCCTACGGAGTGGCGGAGTACCGGTCGGTCGGCGACGTCGGCCTGAGCCGCCACGGGGCATGGCACGTCTACGGCCGGGTGGCGCCGTTCGCCGACTGCTCGAAGTTCCGTCCGCCGGCGGGAACGGCGCCGCTCTGCGAGTCGACTCCCCGTGCCCGGCGCCCGTACACCGACGCCTACATCTTCAACTGGTGGTTCTCGCCGGCGATTCGCACCTACGGCTACGCCTTCGCCTCCTCCCCCGCCGGAACGGCAAGGATCGAGGCCTTCGCGTTGGCGGCGATCGTCCACCAGCCGCTCGACTACCTCCGCGAGGTGGGCGCGGGGATGCTCCGCTACGTGGCGCCCGCGAGCCTTCGCGGCGTGGGGGGGGGACCGACCTACTCCGAGCTCGTCGGCCCGCGGATCCTCTTCAACCCCTTCTTCGAGTACGACGGGCTGGGCTCCGTGCGCAGCTACTACGGCTGGAGGGCGCGCTCCTTCCACGCGAACACCGGACTGCTCGGCGCGCTCCGGGGCTACGAGTCGGCGACACGGGTGGATGGCGCGCTCATGGTGGTGCTCGCCCTCCTCTCGTTCCTGGCGCCGTTCGTCACGCGCGGCTTGGCGCGGCGCGCGGCCCTGCTGTTCGCGCTCAGCGCCTGGGCGCTGCTCGCCGTCCCGGTCGCCACCCTCGAGTTCAGCGCCCGCACGGGGGTTCCCGGCTTCGGCGCGCTCGGCGCGGCCGCGGCCCTGGGCGGCTGGGGATGCGTCGCGGCGGCGCGGCGCCGTTGGAGGCTCGGCGGCGGCACGTTCAGGAGCCCGCCAGACCGTGCTCCAGCGCGCCCTTGACGCTCGCGTCCAGCGCGTTGACGCGGTGGAGCGCCAGCGCCTCGGGCGAGGCGAAGCGGCGGCCCGGCGCGGCGTCGGGACCGTGGTGGCAGAGGATGCAGTGCAGCAGCCCCAGGCGGCGCTCGCTCGGCACCCCGCTCGCTCGCTCCTGCACCATCCCCATGCCGATCTCGACGTGGCCGAGCAGCCCGCCTTGCCTCGACCTACCACCGCTGGCGCGGCTGGTCGGCGCCGCAGAGGACGCCGAGAGCGCCGTGCACAGCTGCCTGCAGGTCGGCGCGCGCGCCATCGACCTCGCGCAGGTCAACCTCGACACCGCGGTGGTCGAGCGCAGCTTCGACGCGATGGTTGATCGGCTCGGCCACCAGCTCGGCGAGACCGTCACCCGCGTGCACGACACCAC
>JBBSIW010000055.1:0-10184 GCA_038231895.1 Solirubrobacterales bacterium
CACAGCTTTCTCCATCACCGCAGCAGACATCCTCACCCTCCCGCATCGCCCATCAAGATGCAGGAACAGTTCGCCGAACGCCGAACAACACCTACCAGCAGGCTAACAAAGCACTACTAAGCCGGGGCGAGGGTCCGCCGGGCATCAGGTGAGATCTCGCCGCCGACGCTGGCGGACGCACGCTGCCGTGGCATGACCGTGACGTGCGCCGGTGCCGGCTGCGTCCGCACGCGCAGCAGGGCCGCGCCGGCCTCGGCGGCAACCCGACGTGCGTCCGCGACGGCGGAGGCGATCTCGTTCCCTGACACCTGGCAGGCCTCCAGGAATGCCACCGGTCGGCCGCCTTCGAGCTGCTGGGCGTCGAGCTCGAGCTCCTCCACGCGCAGTGTCGACTCGGTGCGCACAGGATCCGGGGTGACGATGCAGGCCGCCATGTCGTCCGGGGCTGCGTCGGCCCCGGCACGCACCCGTCCAACGAGAGCTTGCGCAGACGCTCGCGGATCGAGACGGCGAAGCAGGGTCTCGAGGCGCTCGCGGCCCAGCATCTGCCCTTGCGATTGCGCTTCGGTGAGGCCGTCGCTGAAGAGGCAGACGAGCGCCCCGGCCGGCAGGCTGACAGTCGTCTGTCGGCGCCCGGTCGGCATCCCCCATCCGACCGCGGGAGAAGCCGACACGGTCACGGGATCGTGGGTGGTCGGCCCGAGGACGATCGGCGGCGGGTGCCCGGCCAGGGCATACGTGAGCGTTCCGGTGCTGCTGTCATAGACAGCGACCGCGACCGTCGTGAACTCCTCGCCCGTCCCGTGTGAGACCACCTGGCCGGCGAGCTCGAGCGCCGCCCGTGGCTCCAGCCCCGCCTCCACGTAGGCGCGAAGCGTGTAGCGCATGAGAGCCGAACGAGCGAGCGCCCCACGGCCGTGGCCCGAGGCGTCACCGAGGATCACCCCTACGCCCGTACTCGCGATCGCAAACACGTCGTAGAAGTCGCCGCCTGCCGCCGGGCCCTCCGCGGGGCGGTAGGCCACGGAGACGCCCAAGCCGCCAAGCGCTGCCGGTACCTCGGGAACCAGGGTACGCTGCATCGCGTCGAGGTCTTCGACCAGCTCCGCGCGCTGAGCTTCCAGACGGCGCGCCCGAACGCCGGTCAGGCGGGACCGAATCGCCAGCGCCGCGGCGAGCACCAGCAGGGCGAGGATGATCGGCTTGCTCCAGTCGGGCACGGGCAGTGCGACGAACCGGTTGATGGCTCCGAGGGGCCCTCCCGCTGGCTTGGGGCGGGTGACCGGCGGTGCGCTCGGGACTCGGAGCACCCGACCCCCGGGGGCCTGGCGCGTGCTCGGTGCCGCAGCCCTTGCTGGCGTGTTGGTGCCCTGCGCGGTCGCCCGCCTCGTCGGACGAGTCGAGTTCGTCGGACTCGCCGGGGCGGGGCGGGGCAGCGGGCGCCTGGCGGGCGCCACACGTCGCGGGCGAGCTGGGCTCGAGGTGCTGTTCGACCTGTTGCTGGCTGGCGCGGTCGGGGCCGCCGAAGACGGCGGGGCGGCGGCGGGGGCGGGGGCGGGGGAGGACGAAGAAGAGGGAGCGGCGGGCGGCTTGAGCAGGTTGGTGACCGGATCGAGCACGGGCTTGAGGTCGGGCAGCTGCGGCAGCGAGAGCTTGTCGGGAAGCTGGGGGAGCGGCACGTCGAGAGCCGCAGCGTTCCCCGGAACGCATGCGCACACGGCGAGAAGCGCGGCTGCCAGCCGGGCAGCCCGATGGCCGCGGCTAGCCACGGTGGCCTGCGCCGGTCGGATTGAGCACGCCGTGACGGCGCTTGCCGAGGCGGACCGTGGTGCCCTCCGGTCCCACCTGCACGTCAACCTCGTCCACCAGCTTGGCCATGAGCGCGAAGCCCCTCCCGTGGTCAGGCATCGCCTCATCCTCGACGGCGGGAGTGACGAATGGGCCACTGTCGCTGACCTCCAGCGTCAAGCGATCGTGGTCGGCACCGACCCGAAGGCTGATCGTTCCGGCCTCGTCGGGGGTGCCGTGCCTGATCGCGTTGGTGACGGCCTCGTTGACCGCGAACACGAATGCGAAGCGCTCCGCCTCATCGAAGCCAAAGCTCGCCGCCGCTTGGTCCGCGTACTCGCGCGCTCGCCTCAGCTCCTGCGCGTTCGCCGGGAGTTGCAGCCCATGGGCGCCGACGTCCGCGCGAGGCATACCCGGCGGCGGAGCCTCAGGCTGCCCGGGCGAGCGCGGAGATGGCATCGTCGCGCGAGCGGTGCAGCGGGAGCATCTGGTCGAGTCCGACGATCTCGAAGACGTTGCGGATGTTCTCGTTGGTGCACACCACCGCCAGCGATCCGCTCGCCTGCTGGATCCGATTGAGGGCCCCGACGAGCACGCCGATCCCCGTCGAGTCGATGAAGTCGGCGGCCGAGAGGTCGATCACGAGGTGGCGGCTGCCCGCGTCGATCCGGCCGGCGATGGCCTGCTTGAGCGCGGGGGCTGCGTCGAAGTCCACGTAGCCATCGACGATGATGACGTCGAGGTCCTCCCGGCTGTCGACTCGGATGAAGAACAGTCCCATGGTGATCGCGGCGGAGCGTGGGCGCGGAGGTCGCACCCAATGTCCGACCGTCACGTCATCGGCAGACGGGCGCGGAAACTGAAGTCCCGCCAAATTTGTGGGCGCGCTACCGCGAGCGGGGCCATGGCGTCCCACGCCTCGGCGTGATATGACCACGTCGCCGTGAGCGACGCTGAATCAGACAAGCAGGCCGCCGCCGAGGCCGCCGCCGCCCTCGTGGAGGACGGTATGAAGGTGGGCCTGGGAACCGGCTCCACGGTGGCCTACCTTCTGCCAGCCCTGGCGCAGCGCTCGCTGCAGCTGCGCTGCGTCGCCACCTCGCTCGCCACCGAGGAGGCCGCGCGCAAGGCCGGTCTCGACGTGGAGCGCTTCGAATCGGAGGGCGGACTCGATCAGCTCGACATCGCGATCGACGGCGCGGATCAGGTCGATCCCGACGGCTGGCTGGTCAAGGGGGGCGGCGGCGCGCACACGCGAGAACGGATCGTCGCCGCGGCCGCTGACCGCTTCGTCGTCATCACCTCCGGCGGGAAGATCGTCAACGCGCTGGTGGCGCCGGTGCCCCTGGAGCTGCTGCCCTTCGGCCTGCCGGCCACCCTCCGGGCGCTGGACCCGACCGTCCTGCGCGAGGGCGCCGACCCCAGTCCGGACGGGGGCGTGATCGCCGACTATCAGGGGTCGGTCGACGACCCCCGCGGCCTGGCCGCCTGGCTGTCGGCCACAGCGGGAGTGATCGACCACGGCCTGTTCCCCCCCGACCTGGTGGCCGACGTCCTGATCGCTCGCGGCGGAGAGGTCGAGCACCGGCGCGTCAGCTCGTAGTCAGCTTCGGTGAGCTCACGCCGAGATCTCCAGCCGGCGTCCGAACGCCTGCTCGAAGAGCTCGACCTGGCGCTCTGCGGCCCAGTAGGCGACGCTCGCGTCGCCATCGTGGACGAGCTCGAGGGACACCCGGCCGTCGTCGGAGTCGAGGCGAACCTCGCGGACCAGCTGGTCGCGCGTGCGCTCGAGTTGCTCGGCCAAGCGCAGCAACGCCGCCCCGCGCGCCAGGCGGTCCTCGTCGCCCTTCTCCATCAGCGCCTCGAGGTCCCCGAAGGAGGGCGATCCCTTACGATGATAGCGGGCCAGCAGCGCGATCAGCGCCAACTCCCGCGGGGAGAAGCCCGGCAGCCCTCCGTTGAGGATCAGGTAGCGCGAGTGCTTGTGATGGTCGTCGTAGTCGACGGTCATGCCGATGTCGTGGAGCATCGCCGCGGCCCACAGCAGCTCACGCTCGTCGGGGTCGGCGTCGGTCACGCCCTCGCGACCGAGGGCGTCGAACATCGAAAGCGCCAGGCGGCCCACATGGTCGACGTGCGGCTGGTCGGCGTGGTACTGGCCGGCGAGGTTGCGCACGCTCGCGCGTCGCACGTCGTCGAACACTGGTGGATCCTTTCCGGCGAGATGCGCTTCGAAGAAGATCCCCTCGCGCAGGCCCGCCTGGGTCGTCTCCAGCGCCGCGAACTCGCCGAGCTCGAGCACCGCCTCGACCACCGCCGCGCCGGCGAGGATCACGTCGCCGCGCTCGGGCTTTATTCCCTTGACCGCGGCCCGCTCGTCCGGTGTCATGTCGGCGAGATCGGAGACGAGCGAGCGCAACGCCTCCCGCTCGATCACGAAGCCCTGCACTCCCAGTGAGGGGAGCCCGGCCTGATGCTGCAGGGCGGCGGCGAGGTTGCGCACCGTGCCGCCGATGCCGACGAGCCGGTCGCCGCCGACGGCGAGCCACGTGGCGTCCGCCAACGTCTCCCGGACGTGGGCGCGCAGCGCCTTGAGCTGCTTCTTCGACGGCTTCTTGTCGGGCAGGAAGCGCTCGGTCATGCGTACCGCGCCGAGCGGCCACGAGCCCAGCTCGGCTGATTGCTGCGCATGCACGGCGATGAGCTGGAGACTGCCGCCGCCGAGGTCCAGGACGGCGCCATCTGTGAGGGTCGTGGAGTTGACTGCCGCCAGATACCCGTAGCGGGCCTCCTCCTCGCGGGCGAGCACCTGCACGGGGAGGTCGGACACGGCGGAGGCTCGTGCGAGAAAGTCCGCCCGGTTCGCCGCGTCCCGTATCGCGCTCGTGGCAACGGCCCGCACGTCCCGCGGTGCCAGCCCGCTCGCACGGCAGTAGTGGTCGTAGGCTCCGATCGTGTGCAGCGCCCGCTCCATCGGCGCGGGTTGCAATTGGTTGGAGTCGCCCATGCCGGCGCCGATGCGCACCGGCTCATAGATCTCGTCCGTCCGCCGCCACCACGAGCCGGGCTCGTCCGTGAACACGACGAGGCGAAACGTGTTCGAGCCCAGGTCGACCACCGTCAGCCGGCGCGTCCCGGACGTGTGCACCGCTTGCACTCAGCCGCGCTCGATCAGCTCGATCCGGTAGCCGTCGGGATCGCGCACGAAGCACAGACGCGACCCGCCCTCGCGCACGGTGTAGGGCGGCTTCTCCGGTTCGATGCCCTGCTCGGCCAGCTCGGCTAGGCGGGGGTCGAGATCGGGGGTGGTGATGGCAATGTGTCCGTAGCCGGAGCCGAGGTCATAGGAATCGACGCCGAAGTTGTGCGTGAGCTCGAGCCGGGGCTCCTCGCCGTCCCCGGGCATGTTCATGAACACGTTGACTGCCTCGTCGCGGATCGGCAGCCGGCGAACCTCCTCGAAGCCGAGCGCGGTGTAGAAGGCGACGGAGCGGTCGATGTCCGTGATGCGGTAGCAGGTGTGGATGAGCGACATGCCGCGCCAGCGTAGCGGCTGATGGTTCACTAGGATCGCCCCAGGTGATCTTCGAACGCTCCATGAACGAGCAGTTCCTGTCCAACACCTATCTGGTGGGCGACGAGGACGGCGGCGTGGGCGTGATGATCGACGCGGGCGGTCCCGTGGCACCGCTGCTGGCCGCGATCGACCAACATCGGCTTACCCTCACGCATGTCCTCCTGACCCATCACCATCACGACCACGTGGCCGAGCTCGCCCAGGTGCTCGAGCGCCACCCCGATGCCCAGGCGCTGATCCACCCCCTCGAGCGCGAGCAGGTCGAGCGGGCGACCGGCGAGATCGAGCCGGGCCGGCGCCTGGCCACGGGCGGACTCGAGATCCAGCCGCTGCACACACCGGGTCACACCGCCGGGATGCTTTCGCTCCTGGTCGACGGCACCGACGTCTTCACCGGCGACACCATGTTTCGCAACTCCGTCGGGGGCGTCCGGGCGCCGGGCTCGACGACCTACCAGAACCTCAAGGACTCCATCATGGGCACGCTGATGGAGCTTGCCCCCGAGACGACGATCCACCCCGGCCACACCGACCCCACGACCGTCGCCCGGGAGTGGGAGGGCAACGCCTTCATCCGGATCTGGCGCGGGCTCGACCCCGAGGGCAGGGAGCCCTGCAGCGCACTCGGGGAGCCGGCGACGCTCGTCCTGCTCGGCGACGACTACGACGGCGGGCACAAGGCGTGGGTGCGCTGGCCCGACGGATCGGATGACATCGTGCCCGGCTCGCAGGTGCAGCGCGGCGAGGCTAGTCGCCGAAGCTGAAGCGGACGATCCGGCGTCCTCGGGTGCAGCGCCACTCACCGCCCAGCTGACCGCCGGTCAGCCGCCGGCAGTGGTAGCCGTCGATTCGGCACGGTGGAGCGTTGCAGCGTTGAATCGTGTCGCCCGCGATGCGGCGCGCGTTGGAGCACGTGGTGTGGATTGCGATGACGCCTGAGATCGTCACGCCGTTGCCCGCGCAGCGCTTGGCCGAGGCCGAGCCGGCGGGGACCAGCGAGATCGCCGCCGCAACTGTCGTCACCGCGAGACTCGTCCTCAGCCTGCCCATGTCCATAGCTCCTTCGGTACACAGGTGTTTCCCGCGACGCCGGAGGCGAAACGGCTCTAAAGGCCGGCAGCTGCCCACCGCACCCCTAGGATGCATGCCATGGCCAAGGACAAGCTTCCCACCGGCCGGGTGACGCGCACGGCCAAGGTGGGCCGGGTAGCCGCGAGCCAGGCCGTCAGGCAGGCGGGGACCAAGGTGACCAACGTCGCCCGGTCCGAAGAGGGCCGTACGAAGGCCCTGGAGAAGCGCCACATCGAGGCCGCCGAGCAGATAGTGACGGCGCTGGGAACGATGAAGGGCGCGGCCATGAAGCTCGGGCAGGTCATGTCCTTCCTCGACGTGGGGCTGGTGCCCGAGGAGTACCGCGAGGAGTTCCAGCGCAAGCTCGGCGAGCTTCGAGACGCCGCCCCGAACGTCCGCTTCGAAGACATGCGCAAGGTGATCGAGGAGGAGCTCGAGGATCCCATCGAAGATGTGTTCGACTCCTTCGAGGAGGTTCCGATCGCCGCCGCGTCGATCGGCCAGGTGTACCGCGCCACGCTGCACGACGGCCGCGACGTGGCGGTGAAGGTGCAGTACCCCGGCGTCAACAAGGCGGTCCGCGCCGACATGCAGAACCTCGGGCTCATCCTTCGGCTCACGCACCGCATCGCCCCGGGCCTTGACTCCAAGGCGATCACCGACGAGATCCGCACGCGGATCAACGAGGAGCTCGACTACGAGCTGGAGACCCAGAACCAGCGCTCGCTGGCCCGGATCTTCCGAGGCCACCCGTTCATTGCCGTGCCCGACGTCGTCACGCGGCTCTGCCGGGAGCGGGTGATGGTCTCCGAATTCGTTTACGGAACCGGCTTCGACGAGCTCAAGACCTATCCGGAGGCCGACCGCGACCGTCTCGGCGAGATCGTCTTTCGCTTCTTCATGGGATGCCTCTACCGCCACCACCAGTTCTCGGGCGATCCCCACCCCGGCAACTTCATGCTGATGGAGGACGGGAGGGTGGCCTTCCTGGACTTCGGGTTGTTCAAGCGCATGGAGGCCGAGCCGGTCGCGCTCGAGCTGGCCTGCCAGCGCGCCCTGGTCGAGAACGACAAGGACGAGCTGCACAGGCTGCTCGGAGAGTCCGGCTTCCTGCCGGAGCCCGACCGGGTCGACCAGCAGCGGCTGTTCAACTACGTGCGCGACTCCATCTGGTGGTACACGACGGACGAGGAGATCACCCTCACCTCGGAGATCGCGACCAAGGTGGTCATCGAGTCCTCCGATCCCCGCTCGAGCCACTTCCGCGAGATGCGCCATCAGGACATCCGCCCCGAGCACCTCTTCGCCCGGCGGATGGAGATGCTCACCCTCGCGGTGATCGGCCAACTCCGGAGCACCGCGAACTGGCATCGGATCGCGCGGGAATGGATGTACGGTGACGAGCCGACCACCGAGCTCGGTCGCGCCGAGGCGGTGTTCTACTCGCGCGCCGCGGCGTGAGCTGCGCCCCCGGTTAGACCTCCTGGACTTGAAACAGGCTCGTGGTGCCCGGCCCTCCGCTCGGCAGCCCGGCCGTGATGCCGATCCGATCGCCCCGCTTGACCCAACCCTCCTCCAAGGCCCGCGCCGCGGCGTCGGCGATCAGCTCCTCGGTCACCTCGTGGCGGCGCATGCGCGCGGCCTGCACGCCCCACATCAGGCCGCAGCGCCGCACCGTCTCCTTGCCCGGAGACAGCGCGTAGATCGGCACCTGGGGACGGTGAGCCGAGATCAGCCGCGCCGAGCGCCCGGACAGGGTGGGGATCACCAGCGCGGCCAGGTGCAGCTCGCGCGCCGCGGCGCAGGCGCTGTAGGCCAGCGTATAGGCGGGGTCGCGCTCGTCGCGGCGCACGCGCTCCTGGTTCCAGCGCTCGTATGGGGCCTCGAGCTCTGTGCGCTGCGCGATCGCCGCCATCATCTCCACCGCCTCGACCGGGTACGCGCCGACCGCCGTCTCCTGGGAGAGCATGAGTGCGTCGGTCCCGTCGAGCATGGCATTGGCCACGTCGGCGACCTCGGCGCGTGTGGGCCGGGAGGAGGCGACCATCGAGTCGAGCATCTGGGTCGCGGTGATCGACGGGCGGGCCAGCGCTCCGGCCAGCGCGAGCACGCGCTTCTGCACGATCGGCACCTCCTGGATGGGCAGCTCTATCCCCAGGTCTCCGCGGGCGACCATGACGCAGTCGGCGGCCCGCACGATCTCCTCGGCTGAGCGCACCGCCTGAGGCTTCTCGATCTTCGCGATCAGTGGAAGCCGCGTATGCCGGCGAACCTCGGTCACGTCCTCGGGCCGACGCACGAAGGACAGTGCGACCAGGTCCACCCCCATCGACTCACCGAAGCGCAGCAGGTCGAGGTCCTCCTCTGGAACCGCGGGGAGCTCTGCCAGCTCGCCGGGAATGTTGAGTCCCTGATGAGACGACACCGTGCCGCCGAGCTCGACCACCGTGTCGACTTCGCGCTCGGCGTGACGGACCGCCTTGACTCGGAGGCGAACCGACCCATCGGTGAGGTAGATGACCTCATCGACCCCGGTTGCGTCGCAGAGCCCGCCCCAGGGCAGCGAGATGCTCCGGGCATCCCCGACCGCGTTGGAGCCGCTGGCCAGGGTGACCTGCTCGCCGGGCTTGAGCTCCACCACCCCGTCTTGCAGGTTGCCGATGCGCAGCTTGGGGCCTGGGAGATCCTGCAGGATCGCGACCGGTCGTCCGGCGCGTTCGGCAGCCGTGCGCACCCGCTGCGCGGTCTCCGCGTGCTGTTGGCGCGTCCCGTGGGAGAAGTTCAGTCGGGCCACGTCCATCCCCGCCCGCACGAGGCGCTCGAGCACCGGGAGCTCGCTCGAGGCGGGGCCGATGGTGGCAACGATCTTGGTGCGGCGCATGGGCCGGACGGTATCGGCCCGGGCGCCCGCCTGACGCTACGGAGGCTCGAGCTCGGGAAAGTGCTCGGCCACATGCGCGCGCAGCGCGTCACGGACCCAGCGGCGCTCCTCCTGCGAGGCCATGCGGTAGCGGCCGAGCAGCTCGCGCTGGGCCTCGATCGGCAGGCCGGCGACGACCCAGCGCGTCGCGAGGCGCTCGAACAGGAACTCCGCCGCACGCTGCCAGGCGTCCTCTCGCGACAGGGGCGATCCGCCGACCACACGCGCGTACTCCCGTCGTGTGGCCGGCGACAGCGACCCGCGCAGGGTCAGGGTGTTGCCCTCGGCGTCGGTGTAGTCGCTCGTGGGTGCGGCCAGCTTCTCGCGTCGACGGTTTCGCCTGCCCATGCCGGCGAGGATAGGCTGCACCCATGCCTCAGGCTGCGCGCAGGCGCGAGCTCGGCCGCGGCGAGCGGGTGCTGCCCGGCGTGTGGCGCTTGCGCCTGCCCCTTCCCTGGCCCGGCGTCCCGCACTGCAACGCCTGGGCCCTGGCGGCGGGCGACGGAATCGTGCTCGTGGACACGGGGATGCACGAGCCGGGGTCGCTGGCCAACCTCGAGCGCGCGCTCGATCAGGTCGATCTGCGCCTCGAGCAGGTGCGGCTGCTCGTGTGCACGCACGCCCACGCCGACCACTACGGCCAGGCGGCGCCGATCGTGGAGCGGGCGGGCTGCGAGCTGTGGCTACATCCGGACCATGGTCACATGACCGCCACCCTCGAGGATCCCGACGCCGCGCTGGCCCGGCGCATCGAGGTGGCACGCCAGAGCGGCGTGCCCGAGGAGCCGCTGCGGCAGTTCGCGCAGGAGCGACGCGAGCGGGGGGTCG
>JBBSIW010000056.1:0-10156 GCA_038231895.1 Solirubrobacterales bacterium
CTTTATTCAATGCCCAGGCGACAGTCCGCCTCGCCGTTATACCGTCGGGTGGAACGGATGGCTCCAGTACTTCAACGTGTATCAAACAATTCCCTGTCAGAATCCGTGGCACCGGTTCAAGGTGTGGCTCGGGTCCTGCCCCTCCGGCAATTGACCAAGCAGATGTGGGGTGTCCTAGGCAGGACAATTGCCACGGCGCTGTTCCTAGGCATGTGGCTCGGACTGGTATTCGAGTTTGGTCCGCTGCAGGACGCTCCGATTGCTGTCTACATCCTGCTGAGCGTCGTTTACGGCTATGTAGTTAGACGCTGGTGGGCTCCCCCGATCATCTTCTGCCTTGTCCCGATTATTTCAGTGCCCCAGGCCTATGGAGACAGTCAGCCCGACTACGCCAACGGCGTCGTCGTAGTGCTTGGGGGAATGGCCGTGGTAGCACCGGTGGTTGCTGTTGGCGTGTTGCTGGCACGCCTCACCGGTTGGCTTTCTGCTCGAGGCACATCATCGTCCACATAGCTCTCTACGACGGACGGGCGCTTTGGGCATCGTAGCTAAGGGGATTTGGACGGCGCTTGCGTGTTTTGTCGCGTTGACGGGAACCGGCGAGGCCGTGCCCCAGGATGTCTCCCCGGAGTCCCCATGCGCGGTCGCGGCCTTGTCGCTTGACGGCTCCTTTCCAAGTGGCCAGAAGGGCTATGTGCTCTACGACGGCGGTGCTGCTTGTGGGCTCCGACTGGCGGCAACGACCGATGGTGGCAACCATTTCGAGCTGCGTACGCCACCCGCCGAGCGGCCACAGGGCGGACCTGCGGTCAGTCGTCTTGTGTTCTCGTCAGAGAACCGAGGCTGGGCGTTTGGGCGCTCCTTTGTCACCACGAAGGACGGTGGACGGAGTTGGGTGACAGAGCCCACCGCCGGCGTTGTTGTCGACGTCGGGGCCCGAGCGCAGACCGTCGCCCGCCTAGATCGGAGATGTCAATCACGCGGGAGGTGCTCGGTCACATTGTTCACATCCACCGATGATGGTGCGCACTGGTACAAACGGCCCCTGGGAGCGGCCGCGAGCGATGCGCAGGTGATGGTCCTTGATCGCGGTCATGTGGTTCTACGCCTCGGTCGCCAGCTCCATGTGAGCGCTTCCCCGCGTGGGCCGTTCAGGCGCCGGACCATGCCCTGCTCCGCAAAGGGGGGCGCTTCAGCTCAAACCGTCGGCGGGCGTGCCTTAGACGACCTGTGGGCCGTCTGTGCGCATCGTCGTCTCACGCGTCAGCGTGGGCTCACGGTTTTTCGTTCCCGAGATGGCGGTCGCAGCTGGCACAGCCCCATGTCAAGGATTCCAACAGGCTCGGGGAAGTTGCGCCCCGGGCCAGTGGGTCGGCTCGTGGTCGCTGACAGCCGCCGAGCGTTCCTCGCGCGGCCGCTGGCGCCACTCGCAGCCACCTTTGACGGTGGCCGCCATTGGGTCGAGCCGCTGCGTCAGCTTGACCCCACCTTCGGACTTGCGGTACAGCCGGCGTGGGCAACGGCGACGCCTGGGCGCTTGGTGGTTGCGGCAAGCGGAAATCTCGGTGCCTACCGCAGCCTCGACAGGGGCCGGCACTGGCGAAGTCTTCCCCCTGTGGCGCCCCACGTGAGCACTCGGTCCCGGAGTGAGCGGGAGCTTCTCCGCGACGCTCGCGGCTACCTGCGCGCGCTTCGCAGCGAAAACGGCGAACGGATCTGCCACTACCTGACACCCGAGGCCAGGCGCGAGCTGGCGCCCGCCGCCCGCCATTCCTCGGGCTGCGCCGCGCGGGCCAGCCACGACTTCCACGAACTCGGCCGGGTTGTTGGGGCCTTTCCCATCGTTGCCCTCGAGGTCAACTCGCCCAATCGCGCGACGGTGGTCATCGGAGACGCCCTCATCTCAGATAGCGGCGACGACAACTTCGAGATGCGACGCCTGGGCCGACGTTGGAAGGTTGTCAACCTGTAGGTGGGTCGGCTCCGAGCTGCGCCGACGCGGCCCAGGTGCCTGACGTCGATGCCTTGCACGAACTACTCCTCACCGTCCGGTCGCCCGGCGAACCCTACAATCCGTCGCGATGAGCGCCCGCCTCCCCGAGCCCGACCGGCCGTGGATGATGCGCACCTACGCCGGGCACTCCACCGCCAAGCGCTCCAACGAGCTCTATCGCGGCAACCTGGCCAAGGGCCAGACGGGCCTGTCGGTGGCCTTCGACCTGCCCACGCAGACGGGCTATGACCCCGACCACGAGCTCGCCCGCGGCGAGGTCGGCAAGGTCGGCGTTCCCGTCTCCCACCGCGGTGACATGGCCGCGTTGATGGACGGCATCCCGCTCAGCGAGATGAACACGTCGATGACCATCAACGCCACGGCGGCGTGGCTGCTCGCCCTCTACATCATCGCCGCCGAGGAGCAGGGCGTCGAGGAGGACGCGCTCCAGGGCACCACGCAGAACGACATCATCAAGGAGTTCCTGGCGCGCGGCACCTACGCCTTCCCCCCCGGCCCATCGATGCGCCTGACCGCCGACATGATCGCCTACGCCGTCGAGCACGTGCCGCGCTGGAACCCGATCAACATCTGCTCCTATCACCTCCAGGAGGCCGGCGCCACACCGGTGCAGGAGATCGCCTTCGCGATGGCCAACGCGATCGCGGTGCTCGACGCCGTGCGCGCCCGCGTCTCCGACGAGCTGATGGGCCGCGTGTTCGGGCGCATCTCGTTCTTCGTCAACGCCGGCGTGCGCTTCGTCGAGGAGCACGCGAAGCTGCGCGCGATGGGACAACTGTGGGAGGAGCTCGCACGCGATCGCTATGACGTGCAGGACGCCAAGCACCGGCGCTTTCGCTACGGCGTGCAGGTCAACTCGCTCGGGCTGACCGAGGCGCAGCCCGAGAACAACGTCCCGCGCATCGTGCTCGAGGCGCTGTCGGTCACGCTGGGACGCAGCGCCCGCGCCCGCGCGGTCCAGCTTCCGGCGTGGAACGAGGCCCTCGGGCTGCCGCGGCCCTGGGATCAGCAGTGGTCGCTGCGCATCCAGCAGGTGCTCGCCTACGAGACCGACCTGCTCGAGTACCCCGACATCTTCGAGGGCTCCAAGGTGATGGACGCGCTGGTGAAGGAGCTCGTGGAGGGCGCCCGCGACGAGCTCGCCATCGTCGACGAGCACGGGGGCGCCGTCGAGGCCGTCGGCTACATGAAGGCCGCACTGGTGGACTCCAACCGCCAGCGCGTGCAACGCATCGAGGCCGGCGAGCAAGTCGTGGTGGGCCAGAACCGGTTCACCGACACCGAGGAATCGCCCCTCACCGCCGACGGAGGAGGGATCCTGGTGCTCGACCCCGAGGTGGAGGCCGAGCAGATCGCCGAGCTGAAGGCGTGGCGCCAGCGGCGCGAGCAGACGGCGGTGGACCAAGCCCTTGCCGCCCTCGGCCAAGCGGCGCAGGACGACAGCCAGAACATCATGCCCGCCACGATCGCCGCCGCCCGCGCGGGCGCCACCACCGGCGAATGGGCGCAGGCGCTGCGCGACGTCTTCGGCTCCTACCGCGCGCCCACCGGCGTGGGCGAGGCCATGGCCGGCGGCGGTGACGAGGAGGAGCTCGAGGCGCTGCGCGAAGAGGTCGACCGGGTCTCAGACGGCCTCGGCCGGCGGCTGAAGGTCCTCGTCGGCAAGCCGGGCCTCGACGGGCACTCGAACGGCGCCGAGCAGATCGCCGTCCGCGCCCGCGACGGCGGGATGGAGGTGGTCTATCAGGGGATCCGCCTCACCCCCACCGAGATCGTCGCCTCTGCGCTTCAGGAGGGCGTGCACGTGATCGGCCTGTCGATCCTCTCGGGGTCGCACCGCGAGCTCATCCCGTCGGTGGTCGAGGGGCTGCTCGAGGCGGGCGTGGACGCGCCGGTGGTGGTGGGCGGGATCATCCCCGAGGCCGACGCCGCCCAGATGCGCGACGCGGGCGTCGCCGCCGTCTACACCCCCAAGGACTTCGACCTGTCGAAGATCATGCGCGACATCGTCGCGCTGGTCGCCGAGCGCAACGGGCTCGCGGCCGCGGCGTGAGCGCAGCGCCAACCGGCGCGGAGCTCGGTGTCCGCCTGCGCGACGGCGACCTCGCCGTCGCCCCGGCGGTGCTCAACCTGGTCGAGAACCGAGCCCCCGGGGGCCGGGAGGAAGTCGCCGCGCTGCTGCGCGAGGTCTCCCCGGGCGCACTGGGCGGCGAGGCGCGCGCACACGTCGTGGGGATTACCGGTCCGCCGGGATCGGGCAAGTCCTCGCTGCTCTCCGAGCTCGTGCGCGGATGGCGGAAGCGGGGGCGCTCGGTGGCCGTCCTCGCGGTCGACCCGACCTCGCGGCGCAGCGGCGGGGCGCTGCTCGGCGACCGCGCACGGATCGCGGTTGACCCGGCCGACAAGCAGGTGTTCGTGCGCTCCACCGCCGCGGGCGAGCAGCTCGGCGGGCTCGCGCCGGCGACGCGGGCGGCGGCCCACGCCCTCGCGGCTGCCTTCGACATGGTGGTGATCGAGACCGTCGGGGTCGGCCAATCCGAGACCGACGTGGCGGAGGTGGCCGACACCACGGCGGTGATCGTGCAGCCGGGCTCCGGCGACATCCTGCAATTCCTCAAGGCCGGGATCATGGAGATCCCCGACGTGCTCGTGGTCACCAAGGCCGACCTCGGCAGGATCGCCGCCGCGGCGCAGCGGGACCTGGACGCGGCACTGGGGGCGCTGGGCGCCTCGGAGACCGAGGTCCTCGCCGTGTCCTCGCTACCGCCCGCCCGCGGGATCGACGAGCTCATCGATGCGCTGGACTCCCACCACCAGCGCCTCGATCGGGCCGCCCGGCGCACGCAGGCCCGCCGCCGCTACGCGCTGGCCGACTTCGTCGCCGAGCACGGCGAGCGCGGGCTGCGGGCGCTCGGGGGCCGGCGCGAGGCGGAGCGCTGGCTGGCCGAGCAGGATCGCGGGCTCGACGTTCCCGCGCTGGCGGCGGCGCTGGAGAAACGGGCGTCCCGCGACGAGTGATGCCGGGTCGGCCTCCCGGGTCGGGCACAATGCCTGCCCTCGTGGTCCGCGACCTGTTGATCGTGCTGGGTGCCTTCGTCGTGGTGAGCGCCGTGGCCGGCGTGCTCGGCGCCCCCAACCTGGGCACGGCGCTGAGCTTCGGGCAGATCGGCTTCGCGCTCGCGCTCGTCTACGTTCTCATCAGGCGCTAGAGCGGCTCGCGTCCCGCGAACCCGACGTCGAGGCCGTGCCAGTGGGCGACCGCGTCCTCTTCGCTCTCCACCCAGCAGAGGTAGATCTCCTGGCCGTCGCGGAACGAGGGGAAGTCGACCAGTCCGCGGTCGAGGTCGCGCAGCACCACCTCCGTGCCCTGCAGCTCGAAGAGCGCGCTGCGTAGCTCGAGAAATGCGTGGGAGATCACGCGCCCGGGTTCGCCCCCGCCATTCGTCGGCGCGGCCTCGGACAGCGCCTCTCGGGCCTCCTTGTCGTTGAGGCGCTCACGAGCGTCGCGCATCCGCTCCAGGCGCTCTCTCACCCAGTCCAGCGCCGCACCCGCCTGCTCGAGCGTGTAGTGGCGTTCGTGTCGCATCGGCATCGAAACCCTAGTCCGCGGATCCCGAGGAGCGACACCCGCGTTGCTAGTCGCCCGGTCGCGTGGGCTGCGGAGATTGTGGGCCCGAGCCCGCCAAGGCCGAAATGCGCCAGTCCCCTCCGTCCTGGAAGAGCTCGATCGTGTCGGTCGCGGTCGGTTGGTTCGCGGCGCTGCTGCGCACCAGCGCGAGGGCCCGCGGCCCGGTGACTTTGATTTTCAGCACTTGGAGCTTGGGGGCCTGCAAGCTCCCCAGGCCCATTCGCAGGGCCTGCTGGCAGGGGAGCCCGACTCTCGAGAGGCGGGCGACGAGCGACCGGGCGAGCACCTTGTCGCACAGCTGCGCGTAGTCTTGGCGCGCGCTCGCGCGCTCGTAGCGGGTCAGCGTCGCCCGCACCCTTTGCTCCTCGGAAGGCCCGCCGCACCCCGTGGCCCCGACCAAGGGGAGGAGCAGTAGGGCTAGGCCAACCGCACGGGCGGACATGCTGCGCAGGGTACCCTTCGCGCATGGTCCTGGAGCCGTTCCGCGCAGGTCTTACCGGCGGCTGAGCGCCGCCCGCTTGCACATGCTCCGGCGCGCCGTGGCCGCCCGCGCCCTTGCCACCCTTCCTGGCGCTCTGGCTCTTCTGGCCATTGCGGCGCCCCGCGCCGCCGCCCACGCCGCCTTCCTCGGGGCGACCCCGGCGCCCGGGGCACGGGTCGAGGCAGCACCGGCGACCGTCACCCTCCGCTTCACCGAGTCGCTCAACCGGCGCCTGAGCGCGGCGACGCTCGTGACCACCGCGGGAGGACGCAAAGCAGTTGCCGCCCGGGTCAACGCGTCGGGAACGACACTGGTCATGCATCCCACAGCGAAGCTCGAGCGCGGCGCCTACCGTGTCGAGTGGCACACCGTCGCCACCGATGACGGGCATGAGCTGGAGGGGTCGTTCGGCTTCGGGGTGCAGGCGAGCGCAGGCGCGGGGGCAACCGCCACCGACCAGAGCCCACTGGCCGGCGGGGGTTGGGCTCACGCGCTCGTGCGCGCCCTGTTCTACGCGACGCTGCTCGCCTTCGTCGGCGCCTTGCTGCTCGCCGCCGTGCTGGGGCCACGCTGGCTCGTCCCGCCGGCTCTGGAGGACGGCGAGGGCGCGCTTGCGTTGGACGTCGGCAGCGCGCGGCGGCGCGAGCGCGGACTGACTGCCGACCTCGGCCTGTTCGCTGCAGCGCTCGGCGCTGCGATAGCGGTCATCGAGGCGACGAGTGCCGCCCGCGGGGTGTCGGCGGGGGCCCTGCGCGACTTTCTGCTCGCCAACCCAGCGGGCCTCGCACGCGTCGGCGTCGTCGCCTTCGTGGTGCTCGCCGCGATGCTCAGCGCCCGCCGCCCCCGCGTGGCCGCGCTCGCCGGGATGGCAGCACTCGGCGCCGTGGTCGCCTCCGGTCACGCCGACTCCGCCGACCCGCGCCTGGCCGCTCTCGCGGCCGACTGGGTCCACCTCGTGGCCGCCGCCGTGTGGGTGGGGGGAATCGCGCTCATCGCCCTCGTCTGGGGCCGGGGGCTGCGCAATCGAGGCGGTCAGGCACGAAGCTCGGTGGCCCGCCACGTGCTCGCGCCCTTCGGCACCGTCGCCCTGCCGGCATTCGTGGTCGTCGCGGTGGCCGGAACCGTCAATGCCGCGATCGAGCTGGGCAGCCCATCGGCGCTGTGGGAGACGAGCTACGGCGCGGTCCTCCTCACCAAGATCGTGTTGGTGATCGTGCTTGCCCTGGCCAGCTACCTGCATGCCGTGCGCCTGCGGCCTCGGCTGCTGAACGCCAACCCTCACCCGCCGCAGCGCCTCGAGCAGCGCCACTGGCGCCTCGTACGCAGCGAGCCCGTGCTCGCGCTCGCCGTGGTCGGCGCCGTCGGGCTGCTCGCGGCGTTTCCGCTGCCGCCGCGTCAGCTCGACGCCGCCGCCCAGGCTCGCCGCAGCGCGCCGGCGTGCGACCCCTGTCCCCTGCCCACGCCCGCTGGCGACGAGCTGGCCGTGGCCGGTCAGGGCGGCTCCACGGTGGTCGCCGCGTGGATCCGCCGCGGGCCCCGCGGGCTGACGGGCACCATGCGCCTGCTCGACTACCGCGGCCAACCGTCCAGTGCCTCCGCGCGCATACCGGGGGCGCTCCAGGCACCCTGCGGGCCGGGCTGTCAGACCTTTGCGCTGGCCGACGCGCCCGACGTCCTGCGGGTCACCGTGGGGGAGCGCCGCCGCACGGCGATCGCGACGCTCCCCTCGACCTGGCGGGCGGGCGCGACGACTCGCGCGCGCGCCCTGCTCGAGCGCGCCGAGCGCACGATGCGGCGCCTGCGCAGCGTGCGACAGATCGAAGACGTCACGAGTGGGCCCGGCACCTTCGCGCGAACCCGCTACACCCTCCAGGCACCGAACCGCCTCGCGTACGTGACGGACGGAGGGGTGCGGGCGGTGAGCATCGGCTCCCGGCGATGGTTTCGCACCGGGTCCGGTCCCTGGCAGACCAACCAGGCGCCTGGCGGGGCGCCGTTCCGCACCAGCGCCTTCTTTCGCTGGAGCCCCTATGCGACGGCGATCCAGCTCCTGCGCCGGCACGGGCGCGGGCGCCATGCCATTGTCGATCTGGCCCTCATGGACCCCGGGACGCCGGTATGGACCCGGCTGACGATCGAGGTGAGCTCTGGCCGCGTGCGCAGCGAGCAGTTGATCGCACAGTCACGATTCATCGTGCACCGCAATTTCGACTTCAATGCAGCGGTGTCGATCACCGCCCCCCGAGGGGCCATCCGTGCCGACTGACGCGCCGGCCGCCGCCGAGGGCCGGGGGCCGCTGCGCCTAGCCGGTCGCGCGGTCGCGGTCGTGATCGCGGTCGCGTTCGTGGCCTTGCTGGCCTACGGGCTGCTGAGCAAGGCGCCCAACGACTCCCTCGACGAGGGAATCAAGCGCTCGGGCTCGACGCCGGCGCCCCCCGTCCGGCTCCCGGTGCTCGAGCGAGGCTCACTCGGCCCCGTGCTGAGCGCCAGGCTCGGGCCCGCGCTCGCGCAGCGACGACTCGCGCTCACCGAGCTGCACGGTACCCCGGTGGTGCTGAACTTCTGGGCCTCCTGGTGCGACCCCTGCCGGCTGGAGGCGCCCGTGCTCGAGCAGGCGTGGCAGCGTGCCCGAGCGGGCGGCGTCCTGTTTCTCGGGCTCAACATGCAGGACATCACCGACGACGCCCACGGCTTCACCCGTGACCTGGGCATCAGCTACCCGAGCATCCGCGATCGCAGCAATGGCGTGGCGCAGCGCTGGGGTGTCACGGGACTGCCGGAGACGTTCTTCATCAGCTCCGCGGGCCGCGTGGTCGGCCACGTGATCGGGGCGGTGTCCGCCCAGCAGCTCGCCGGCGGCATCGCCGCGGCTCGCGGGGGAGGTCGCCTCGGCGTCGAGGGGGGCGGCGCCCGGCGAAAGACACGCTGAGCCCGTGGATTCCGACGCTGAAGAGCAGGAACCGCTTGACGCCGAGACGCTCCGCGCCAGGCGCGAACGCACGTCGCGTGCGCGCCGCAAAGGAAGGCGCCCCCTGGCCCTGATCCTGACGGCGCTCGCCGCAGGAGCGCTCGGGATCTTGGCCTCACAGCTCGCCGGCGGCGGGTCGGGCACGGCGGGCACGGCAGGTCGAGCCCGCCCCGCGGCCCCCCATGGACCGAGCCGATCGCGCGCCCAGGACGCAGCGTTCACGCACCTCATAGCGTATGGGCTTCCCGTCTACTGCGGGGGCGCCCGCGGCAACCGCCTCGCGCTGACCTTCGACGACGGCCCGGGGCCCTACACCCATTTCGCCATCGCCGAGCTCCAGCACGGCCGCGCCCGGACTACCTGGTTCCTCGTTGGACGCAACCTGGCCGGGCACGAGTCCTTGGTCGGACAGGAGCTCAAGCTCGGCGATCTGGGCGACCACACCTGGACGCACCGATCGCTGACCACGCTCTCGAGCGAGGAGGCCACGGCCGAGCTCTCACGCACGCAGGCCAGCCTCGGTGCCCTCTCGGGCCGGCCGGTGCAGCTGTTCCGGCCGCCCTACGGCGCTCGCACACCGGAGACCGACGCGCAGGCGAAGCGACTGGGGATGCTCGAGGTGCTCTGGAACGTTGACAGCGAGGATTCCGCCGGCGCGGACAAGCGCGGCATCGCGCGCAATGTGATCGCCGGGCTGCACCCCGGGTCGATCGTGCTCCTGCACGAGAACCGGGGGCAGACGATCGCTGCGCTGCGGCGCATTCTCCCGGCGCTGCACCGGCGCCACCTGCACGCGGTTTCGGTGCGTGAGCTGCTCAGCGCAGATCCACCATCCGACGCCCAGCTGCGAGCCGGACCACGCGGGTGCCACTTGTACGGCTCCACCGCCGCGGGCCTGCGGGCAGGGGCCGGGGGGTAGGCCAGCGCAGCGCAGCGCGCTACACGTCGTTGAAGAAGTTGATCCCCAGGTCCTGGAGCACGCTCTGGGCCTCGACGTTGAGTCGGAAGAACTCCCCCGTATACACGAGCACGCCCATCGCCACCAGCACGATCCCCGCCGTTAC
>JBBSIW010000057.1:0-10093 GCA_038231895.1 Solirubrobacterales bacterium
CGCCGGCGCGTGCGCGCCAGGGTCGAGGGCACGGTCCAGGGGGTGGGGTTTCGCCCCTTCGTGTACCGCTTGGCGTTGGAGCTCGACCTGGCCGGGTTCGTGCTCAACGACACCCGCGGCGTGCTGCTCGAGGTCGAGGGGGAAGCCTCGGCGGTCGATCGCTTCCTCGAGCGCCTGGCTGACGAGCCCCCGCCGCTCGCGCGCATCGAGCGCATCCTGCCCGAGGAGGTTGCACCCGGGGGCAGGCCGGGCTTTGAGATCGTTGCGAGTGATGCGGGAGGGGAGGCGGCGGCGGCGGTCTCGCCGGACTCGGCCACCTGCGCGGACTGCCTGGCCGAGCTGCTCGACCCCGCCGACCGACGGTACCGCTACCCGTTCATCAACTGCACCAACTGCGGCCCCCGCTTCACGATCGTCCGCGGCGTGCCATACGACCGTCCGCTGACCACGATGGCGGGCTTTGAGATGTGCGAGCGCTGCCGTGCCGAGTACGAGGACCCGCTGGACCGTCGGTTTCACGCTCAGCCCAACGCGTGCCCGGACTGCGGCCCCGCCGCGTGGCTGACGGACGCGGTCGGAGGCGTCATCGCCGGCGGCGGGGGCGACGCGGTGCGGGCGGCCGCCGAGGCGCTGGCGGGGGGCCGCATCGTCGCGGTCAAGGGGCTGGGCGGCTACCACCTCGCTTGCCGGGCCGATGACGAGACGGTGGTCGCCGCGCTGCGCGCCCGCAAGCACCGCGAGGACAAGCCGTTCGCGTTGATGGCGCCTGACCTCGACGCGGCCCGCGGCCTGGTGGACCTGACCGAGGAGGAGGTCGCGGTTCTGACGGGGCCCGAGCGGCCGATCGTCGTCGCCCGCCGCCGCAACGATGCCTCCGTGGCCGACGCCGTCGCCCCCAGGGCGCGCGATATCGGCGTGATGTTGCCCTATACCCCGCTGCACCACCTCCTGCTCGCCGATGCCGGGACCCCGTTGGTCATGACCAGCGCCAACCTCTCCGACGAGCCGATCGCCTACCGCGACGACGACGCCCGCTCGCGGCTGGGCGAGATCGCCGATCTCTTCCTGCTCCACGATCGACCGATCCACATGCGAACCGACGACTCCGTGGTTCGCTCCGTCGCCGTGGGTCGCGGCGAACCGATGCTCCTGCGCCGATCCCGAGGCTACGTTCCCGCGGACATCGCGCTGCCGGTGGCGGCGGCGCGGCCGGTGCTCGCGTGCGGCGCCGAGCTCAAGAGCACGTTCTGCCTGGCCAAGGCCAGGCGGGCGTGGGTGAGCCACCACATCGGGGACCTGCACAACTTCGAGACCCTTCAGTCCTTCACTGAGGGGATCGCCCACTTCGAAACATTGTTCGCCGTCGCGCCCGAGATCGTGGCCCACGACCTGCACCCCGACTACCTCTCGACCCGGTACGCCCTGGACCGCGAGGGCGTGGAGCACCTCGGCGTGCAGCATCACCACGCGCACCTCGCCTCATGCCTGGCCGAGCATGGCGAGACCGGACCGGCGGTCGGGGCGATCTACGACGGCACCGGGTACGGGCTCGACGGCACCGTATGGGGGGGAGAGCTGCTGGTGGGCGGTCTGGACGGATTCGAGCGGGCTGGTCACCTGCGCCCGGTGCGCCTCCCCGGCGGCGACCGGGCGGTGCGCGAGCCCTGGCGCATGGCGTGCGCCTGGCTGGTTGACGCACTCCACGAGGAGCTCCCGCCGCGGCCGAATGCACTGGTGAAGGCCGTGGACGAGCTTCGCTGGCGCCAGGTGGCGTCACTGGTCCGCAGCGGCCTCGCGGCGCCGCTGACCACGAGCGCCGGGCGTCTGTTCGACGCCGTGGCGGCGATCTGCGGGATTCGCTCCCAGGTCAACTACGAGGGCCAGGCGGCCGTCGAGCTCGAGGCGGCCGCCGACCCGGAGGAGCGCGGGGACTACCTCATCGCAGTCGTGGCCGAGGGGGACCGCCTGTTCCTCGACCCGCGCCACGCCGTGGCGGAGGTCGCCCACGACGTGGCGGCGGGCACGCCGGTGGGGGTGGTCTCCGCGCGCTTTCACCGCGGAATGGCGGACGCCACGGCGCGCGCCTGCGCACTGCTGGCCGAGGGCCGGGGTCTGGAGACCGTCGTGCTCTCTGGGGGCGTGTTCCAGAACCGCCTGCTGCTCGAACGCACGGCGGCCCGGCTGGAGGAGGCCGGCTTGCGCGTGCTCAGGCCGTTGCGGCTACCCGCCAACGACGGGGGGATCGCCTATGGGCAGGCCGCGGTCGCCGCCGCTGCGGCTCGTTGAGTAGCCTGCTCGGCGTGACAAGCGCACCCGCAGCCGAGCCAACGCCGCAGCGCCTGGCGGCGATCCGCGACCAGCTCAAGCTGCTCGCGGACTATCTTTGACCCGGCTGAACTGGAGCGTCGCGCAGCGGCACTCG
Organism: Solirubrobacterales bacterium; assembly: GCA_038231895.1. Classification (GTDB taxonomy): domain Bacteria; phylum Actinomycetota; class Thermoleophilia; order Solirubrobacterales; family Solirubrobacteraceae; genus JALYZC01. Next base: position 2,423 of record JBBSIW010000057.1, read on the forward strand.
AGGACCAGATGGGCGCGACCAGCTTCTGGGACGACCAGGAGCTGGCGGCGAAGGTCAGCGCCGAGCACGTGCGCGCTACCCGCAGGGTCGAGCAGTTTCGCTCGCTGGAGCACGATGCCCAAGAGCTCGAGGGGCTGGCCGAGCTCGCCGAGGAGGACCCCGAGCTCGTGGAGGAGCTCGATGGGCAGATCACCGGGGTGGAGCGGCGGCTCGACGCGCTGGAGGAGCAGCGCCTGTTCTCAGGCCGCTACGACGCCGGCGATGCGCTGGTGGCCGTCAACGCCGGCGCCGGGGGGACCGACGCGCAGGACTGGGCCGAGATGGTGCTGCGCATGGAGATGCGCTGGGCCGAGAAGCGCGGCTTTGCCGTCGAGCTGCTGGAGGCCAGCCCGGGCGAGGAGGCGGGGATCAAGTCGGCCACGCTACGCGTACGCGGCGAGAATGCCTACGGCCTCTACTCGGCCGAGAAGGGGGTGCACCGACTCGTCCGTCTGTCGCCCTTCGATGCCGCACACCGCCGCCAGACCAGCTTTGCCGGAGTCGAAGTCTCTCCCGCCGTCGACGCGGGGACGCCGGACGTCGAGGTCGCAGATGAGGACGTCCAGGTCGACACCTACCGGGCAAGCGGCGCCGGCGGTCAGCACGTCAACAAGACCGACTCCGCCGTGCGCATCACCCACCGGCCGACCGGCATCGTCGTGCAGTGCCAGAACGAGCGCTCGCAGACGTCCAACAAGGCGACCGCGATGGCGATGCTGCGCTCGAAGCTCATCGAACGCCAGGAGCGCGAGCGCCGGGAGGAGATCGCCCGGGAGAGGGGGGAGGCCCAGGACGTAAACTTCGGCTCGCAGATTCGCTCCTACGTCCTGCACCCCTACACCATGGTCAAGGACCACCGGACCGACGTGGAGATGGGCGACACCAATCGCGTGCTCGACGGCGAGCTCGACAGCTTCGTTCGCGCCTACCTCCTGCACGCGGCTCCGCGGAGCTAGAGCTCGATCACCTTCACCGTCGCATGCTGGCGGGCAGCACTCGCAAGCGCAGCGTCCTTGGTTGCGAGTGCTTCTCCAAGGCGCGCAGCCAGTGCGACGAACAGCGCATCGGCGGCTGTGAGATTGTCGCGCAGGTCCCACGCGGCGTCGCGAAGGGCAAGCGTAGGGAACAGCTCAACGGACAGATCGCCGAGGTCCTCGATGGCAGCACTGGCCCGGACAAGGCTCAGCGCTCCGCGACGGACGTCACGGCGAAGGACGGCGATGACCTCGAAGACGAGCAGGTCCGGGGCGGCAACGGTGCCTTCGCGTCGGATCAGCGCCTCGACATCCGGGGCTGCGCCGTCACCAAGGAGAAGGTCGATCACTCCGGAGGTGTCGAGGACCGTCACTCGCCGAGGTCGCGGATCCGCCGCACCGAAAGCTCACTCGGCTCGTCTCGCTTTATAGCCCCTCGGACCCGCAGGCGGGTGGCGAGCTCATCGGGGGTTGGACGCTGAGCGGATCGAGCCAGCAGCGCGCGGAGATACTCGGAGAGGGAGCACCCGGAGGCCGCAGCGCGCGCTTTGAGCGTGCGATGGATGTCGTCGGGCACATCGCGGATCTGGACGAGCACACCCATACGACCGGCATCATACATGCGGTGATGCATGGTTTACATGCGTGGCGCATGGTTCGACCGCGGTTCTCGGCGGCGGGGGCGGCTCCGTATGCTCCGCGCCGTGGCGGCGGACCCGCTCTCCGACATCGTGGCTCGGGCGCTGGCTGAGGATCTCGGCGACGGTGACCTCACCAGCGCCGCCACGGTGGACCCGGCCGCCCGCGCCCGTGCCGTCATCGCGCTCAAGGAGGACGGCGTCGTCCACGGGCTCCGGGTGGCCGAGCTGGCCTTCAGGGCACTTGATCCGGAGGTCGCCATCCAGCGTCACGTCGCCGAGGGCTCGTGGGCGCACCCGGGCCCGGTGCTCGAGCTCGCGGGAATGGCGCGAGCCCTGCTCGGAGCGGAGCGCACCGCCCTGAACTTCCTGGCGCGGCTGTCGGGCATCGCCACGCTCACCGGACGCTGCGTCCGGGAGGTCGAGGGGACCGGGGCGCGGATCCTCGACACGCGCAAGACCACGCCCGGAATGAGGGCGCTCGAGAAGGCCGCGGTGCGGGCGGGAGGAGGCGTCAACCACCGGGGCGGCCTCTACGACGCGATTCTGATCAAGGAGAACCACGTCGCGCTGGCGGGGGGATTGGCCGAAGCGGTGCGCTCCGCCCGTGCGGCGGCGCCCGAGCTGCCGGTGGAGGTCGAGTGCCGCTCGCTGGCGGATGTCGACGCCGCGCTGGGCGCCGGCGCGCCGCGTCTGCTGCTCGACAACATGACCCCGCAGAGTCTGCGTGAGGTCGTCGAGCACGTCGGCGGACGGGCAGCGCTCGAGGCCAGTGGCGGCGTGACCGTCGCGAACATTGGGGCGATCGCCGCCAGCGGCGTAGAATTCATCTCTGTGGGAGCGCTCACGCACTCGGCGCCGGCGCTCGACTTCTCCCTGATCATGGAGCCATTGCCATGAAGACGCTGCCAGTCATCGACTCCGCGAGCCCCGCCCAGGGGATGCTCGAGCTCGAGGACGTCGCATCTCTGCAGGACGAGATCCGCCGCCTGGCCGAGACCCGCGACGCCGTGATCCTCGCCCACAACTACCAGGTGCCCGAGGTGCAGGACGTCGCCCACTACGTCGGCGACTCGCTCGGGCTCTCCCAGCAGGCTGCGGGCGCCGACGCGGCGACGATCGTGTTCTGCGGCGTGCACTTCATGGCGGAGACGGCCTCCATCCTGTGCCCCGACAAGACCGTGTTGATCCCCGACCCCGACGCGGGCTGCTCGCTGGCCGACTCCATCACGGCCGAGGAGCTGCGCGGGTGGAAGGCCCAGCACCCCGGGGCCGTGGTCGTCATGTACGTCAACACCACCGCGGAGGTCAAGGCGCAGACCGACTACTGCGTGACCTCATCCAACGCGGTGAAGGTCGTCGAGCACATCTACCGTGAGCACGGTGACGAGACCGAGATCCTGTTCGGGCCGGACATGTTCCTAGGCGCATTCGTCGAGAAGCGGACCGGGCGACGCATGCACGTGTGGTCGGGTGAGTGCCACGTCCATGCCGGCATTCGCCCCCGTGACATCGAGCAGGTCCGCGGCGAGCACCCAGGCGCCGACTTCCTCATTCACCCGGAGTGCGGCTGCTCCACCAGCGTCATGGAGTACGTCGCCGCTGGCGACGTGGACGCGCACGGCGTGCACATGCTCTCCACGGGCGGGATGCTCGCCTACGCCGAGGCCGCGGCGCCCGGCGCCACGGCCATCGTCGCCACCGAGACCGGGATGCTGCATCCGCTGCGCGAAGCAGCTCCCGACACGGAGTTCATCGCCGCCAACGAGGCGGCGGTATGCCGCTTCATGAAGATGATTACGCTGCCCAAGCTGCGTGACGCGCTGCGCGACGGCGTGCACGAGGTGCGGGTACCGGCCGACGTCGCCACCCGGGCTCGCGTGCCCATCGAGCGGATGGTCTCGATCTCCTAGCGGCGGATCGGGTCAGTCCAGGTCGAAGGCTGCACGGATCGCTTGGGCAAGGGCGTTCTCTTGGACTGCCAGCAGAGTGCCGATTTGGCGGCCGAGCGCGCTCGTCGGAACCGTCACGATGTTGTCGCAGCTGACGACGCCCTGAGCCTCGAGGCCATTGGCGGGGCCAACCGGCACCTCGGTGGACAGACCTCGGGCGGTGGTCGTGATGGGGGCCACCGTCACTCGCGTGAGGTGGGGCCGTACGAGCTCACGGGTCAAGACGAGTACAGGCCGTGCCTTGTCGAGCTGCGCGGTGTGGATCGGGCGCATTACTCGAGGTCGAGCGGCGTGCGAGCGGCGTGTCGCGCGAGGCTGTCCATGTCGGGATCCTCGCCGGCCCCGGCCAAGATGGCCGCATCCCGCGCCGCCACCGCTCGCCGGCGCTCACGTTCCAAAGCATGGGTGACGACGACGGCCCGGCTGTTCGCCTTTCCCTGGCTGACCAGCCCGTCGACGAAGTCAACGAGGTCGTCAGGGAGACGCACGGCGATCTGCTTGCTCATCCCAATATGATACCAGTTTGGGATGCATCGGAGGGCGTCAGCTCCAACACGAGTCCGCCGGGGTCGTACCAATGAGTACGCCCTGAGCGTACCTTCGCGACGCGTCGTGAACAACGGCGGGGCGGCTCAGGGCCGCCCCGCCGTGACTTCGTGCGAAACGCTGCAGGCCTAGCTGAGCTCGATCTTCAGGAATACCGGCCCGGCGCTCGTGACCGCAACCGTCGCCGCGCGGACGGCGCGGACGGCGCGGCCCGCGGTCAAGGCGGTCAAGCACGCCGCGTTGTCATTGCCGCGGTCGTCGCCCGCCTCGTTCTCACGACCGTGGTCGTCACCGGTCTCGCGGTCGCCAGCGGAGTCGCCGCCCGAGCCCCGGCCCAAGTTCGACCCGCTGTTCGATGCTCCCGCCGTCGCGCGAGGCGTGCGCCGCTGCCGCGGGCTCGTTCTCGCACTCAATGCGGGTGACGCCCGCCACGACCTTGGCGGTCACCGTGCCGCCGCCGGCCAGGTTGATGGTCAGCAGGCCCGTGGTGGCATCGGCCGAGCCCGTGATGGTGCCGGTGTGCTCGGCTCCGTCGCGGACCCCGTCGTCGTCGGTGTCGGCGTCACGCGGGTTGTCACCGGCCTGAAACTCGCCGCGGTTGTTCAGGCCGTCGTGGTCCTGGTCGTGGCGATCCTGGTTGACGCTCAGCTCAGGCGGTGCTTGCACTCCCACCGGTCGGGCAGCCGGTCATGGTTGCGGTCGACGCGTGCGCTGCTCGGGCAGGTGTGCTTACGCGCGAGCGCCGATCCCGGCACGAGGGCCAGGGACACGAACAGCGCCGCGGCCACACCGAGGGTCATGAACTTCTTCATCGCGAACTCCTTTGCTTGGCGTTTGCCGGATTGCCTTCACTGGCTGGGACGCATCAGGCGGGGAAACGTCACGCGGCGTCAGTCAATGGATCCGGCAGGCACGACCCACTGGCACGGTTGGCCAGTCACGGCTGCAACCCGGTCAAAGTCCGCGTCGTAGTGCAGGATCCCGAGACGGCGCAATTCGGCGGCCGCCGCGGTGAGCAGGCCGGGGATCTTGCGCCCGCGCTGGTGCTTGGACGCGAGCAGGCGCTGAACCTGTCGGGCGCGTCGCAGATGATCGGCGGTGATCTCGACCAGCTCGAAGGCGTCAAGAGCCTCGATGAGCCGATTCGCGCCGAGTAGCCGATCTCCAGAGCGCTGATTCCGGCTCGGCCGAGTTCCCCTCGCTCGGCGCGGGGCTCGATCGCGGCGCGGATGACGGGCTGGCCCAAGCGAGTGAGGACGCTGCTGTCGAGAAGCTGCCTCAGCGCCATGATTCTTCGCGGCGAGCGAGATCGGCACGAGCGACGTGAGCATCGGTATATACCCCGGACCGGGGCCGGTAGGCGAGGGGACGTCTAGCGGCGGCCGGAGGAGCCGCTGCCGCTGCCGCTGCCCGAGATGCCGCTCCCGCTCCCACCGTCGCCGCTCCCCGAGGCGCCGCTGCCGCTGCCGCCCGAGCCGCTGCCGGAGCCTCCGCTGCCGCTGTCGCCGCTGCCTGAGGACCCGCTCCCACTGCTGCCGGACCCCCCTGAGCCGGGACCCGAGTGATCTTCGCCGCCACCGCCCGGGGCCGGAGTGCTCTTCGCCGCCGCCCGTGCCGCTGCCCGAATGGTCGTCTCCACTCGGTCCGGGACCCGAGCTGCCGGAGCGCTCGCCGCTGTCCGAACCGTGGCGGTCCTCGCCTGAAGCGTCCGTGCGAGCCGTTTCCGGAGCGGTCGTCGGCGCCGCTTGCACCCGAGTCATCGGAGCCGCGGCGCGGGACCGCCGCCCACGGCCGCTCGAGTCGGAGCCGGCGCGGCGATTCCCGAGCGTCTTCCCGCTCGACGCCTGGGGGCCGGAACCCTCCGGCTGCCCGGATACGCGGCTGGCGATTGCCGCCGCACCCGCCACCTCGCGCGCGGTGCACGAGCTGGCGCACCGCGCCATCGCTCAGGCCGAGGTCGTGGGCGACCTGGGCACGGCTCTGCCCCTCCACCGCGACTCGCAGGAGCGCCTTGCGCTGGCGATCGGGGAGCGCGGCGACGCCGGCCAGCGTCTCGCGCATCACGGCGCGCCGCTCGAGGTCGGCTTCGGTGGCGTGCGGCGAGTGCAGCGATTCCTGAAGCTCGTCGTAGTCGTATCCGCTCCGCTTGAGGGCGTCGAGCGCCGTGTTGTGCGGGATCCGGTACAGCGCACGACGGTAGCGCTCGACGATGGCCTCGAACGCGCGCTCGTGGCCGTCGCGGGTCAGCGTGGCTAGGCGCGCGTCGGATTGAGTCCGCAGCAGCGTGACAGAGAAGATGGGGGTAATGGTCGTTGCACCTACACAGACGAGCGTCGTGGGCGTTCGTCACGGTCCTCGGTTTGTCTTCACAAGGACGCCCGTTGGCCCCGACGTCTTCCCAGCGAATCCGCTCAGTCGTGCGATCCGCTCAGCGAATCTTCAGAAAATCAAGCAACTCGCGCGGCGGATATACAGGGATCTGCGCGCCAAGGTCGAGCAGGTGCCTATCGCCGGACACCAGCGCGGCGCGCTCGGCGGCGGCGAGCGCGATGAGATAGTCATCGCCGGGATCGCTGGATCGCACGACCGGCTCTCCAGATGGTTCTTCCACGACCGTCGCATCCTCGGCCAGCCATCGCACGGCGACCTCAGCGTCCTCGGAGGGGAGCCGGCGGCGCAGCTTCGGGTAGGCGAGCGCTCGTTCGAGCTCCTCAAGGAGCAAGTGCGAGGTGATCAGCTCGAATTCTCCCTCCTGCCACGCCAGCAGCACCCTCGCCGGGCTCCCACGAGGGGAGAGGAGACCAGAGATGATCACGTTGGGATCGAGGACGACGCGCACCCGTCAGCGCTGGCGGTGTCGAGTCGCGTGCTGCGCCTCTACCGCGAGCTGTGTGGCCTCTCGCTCGCCGAGCTCGCTGCGCTCCCACATGCGCTGGAGCAAGTCAAGTCCGAGGTCGCGACGGAGCGCCTCCTCGATGACCTCGCTGTCACCGCGTCCCGAGCGCGCCGCGCGAAGCTTGACTGCCCGTAGCACCGAGTCTTCAATCGTCAGCGTCGTGCGAACCTTCGCCACCTTTGCATCTTAACATCATGATGCAAAGCGGGCACTGGTCCAGTGGGCCGGCTTACGGACGCGTACAGTCGCCGAGCGTGACCCTGCGCTATCAGTGCATTCCGAGAGTTCGTCTCAGCGCAAGAACGCTCGTCGAGATGCGTGTGCGGGGGACCCCCTAGGACGCGGTCAGTGAGAACTCGTCCTCGTCGTGCGGCCCCACGCACGCGACGGAGAAGTCCTCGCTGATGCCGCGCGCCACCTCGGCGACCTCGTCATGGGTGACGGCGTCGAGGCGAGCGATCGCCGCCTCGGGGTCGATCTCCTCCTGGTGGACGATCGACTGCTGGGCGGCGAAGCGCGCGACGGCGTTGGTGTTCTCGAAGGCGAGGACGCGTCGACCGGCGGCGTAGGCGCGGGCGCGGTGCACCTCCTCCTCCGTGGGCCCGTCGGAGCGCAGCTCGTCGACG
>JBBSIW010000058.1:0-9993 GCA_038231895.1 Solirubrobacterales bacterium
GACCTCAGACGATTCATCGAACGGAGGGCCGACCGTCGCGAATGAGCCGAGGGACGCCCGGCGCGCGGCCCGGTTTTCGATCCTCCCGCCTGGCAGGGCCAATAGCCTTCAAACGCGGGCAGTTTCACCCCATCGCCGCTGGGTAGAAAGGCGCCCAAGACCGGAAAGGAGATCCCATGCCACCCAGCGGCGTCAAGAAGGGCACCAAGCGCGCTCGTCAGTACGAGCACATCAAGGAGAGCCAGAAGGAGCAGGGGCGCTCGGAGGACCGCGCCGAGGAGATCGCCGCGCGCACCGTGAACAAGGAGCGTGCGCGCTCGGGAGAGTCGCGCCAGCGCTCGCGCAGCTCGACCAACGACATCTACTCGGGCCACCGGGGCGGAAAGCGCTCGGGAACCAGCGGGCCCAAGGGCCGAACCCGCGAGCAGCTCTACAACGAGGCCAAGCAGCGAGGCGTCGAGGGCCGCTCGAAGATGAACAAGCAGCAGCTCCAGCGCGCTGTGGACGCGAAGAAGAAATGACCTCGGCCGGCGAGCGACAGCCGTGGGAGCTGGAGGACGAGGGTGCGGACTCCGGCGCGCCCGCCTACCCCACCAACCAGCCGATCGAAGAGGAACACCGCGGGCAGGCCGCTGCGCACGAGGACGCTGAGGAGCCCTCTGGCGAGGGGGAGGCAGAGGACGAGACGGGCCCCCTGGACGACGAGGAGCCCCCACCCGAGCGCACCCACGAGGAGGAGGGCGCGGTGGGCGCCGGCTCTCAGTACGCGGCCGAGGATGCGCAAGAGGACCATTCCGAGCCTCAGGGTCCCGCGGGCGCGAACTGAGCCGGCCGGGGGCTACCAGCCCAGCGTGCCAGGCGCTCCCTTGAACGGGCCCTGGATGTCGCTCGTGACCCAACCGCCGTAGAAGTCGCCCTCCTGCGGGGTGACCTGCTCGTCGTCGAGGTGGCACGCGTCCACCCGGCCGGGGAAGAACGCGACGTGGTCGAGCAGCGCCCCGTACGCGGGGGCGGGCTGCGGGTACCACCAGGCCGCCCGCTCGGCCCGGCGGCCGGCCACGACGAGGTCGCCGTAGGCGGCGGTGCCCTTCCACTCGCACACGCTGCGCCCGGCGGCGGGCGCCAGGCAACCGGCTGCGATGTCGACCCTGGGCACGTAGATGGTCGGCGGGCTGGCGGTCTCGAGCATTCGCAGGGCTGCAGTCGAGTCGGCGACCGTCTCGCCGGCGAACGCCACGCGCACGCGGCGCTCGCAGGGCACGAGCGCCGGCGGCCGCGGGTAGTCCCACACCGACTCCGGCTCGCTCCTCGCCCCGCTCATCACTCGCCCTCCGTCACACGCCGGTACGTCAGATCGGGATGCCCCAGAGGGGAAACCAGCGCTCGAGCTCGGCCTCCACCGGCAGCTCGGCCCCGATCTGCGCCTTGAGCTTGAGCTCGCGCTCGTTGTCGCGCTGCTGCTCCCCGTCGGCGGGGACGAACGGATAGAACGCGCCGCGCTTGTAGTTGTAGATCCAGTACACCGGGCGCTGGCGGGCGTCGCGAAAGGCGAACACCGAGCACAGCACGCGCTCGCCGTAACCCCCGGCCTCGAGCGCGGTGCTCACCGCGTTGACGCCGACGACCAGGTCGTCGAAGTCCTCGTCGCGCAGCAGCATCCAGCGATAGCCGAACGAGTCGTCCTGGCTGTCCACGGTGGTGCCCGTGTCGACCGCGCCGCCGCGGACCACCTCCTCCATGTCTCTGAGGATCGCGGTGAAGTCGGCGGTGTCCAGCGCCTGGAAGACGATGCCCGCCACGCCGGTGGAGTGCACGTCGAGCGATGTCTCGAAGGTCACGTACGCGGTGCTCAGCGCGAACAGCCGGTCGGGCGCCGGCTGCTTGAGCTTGCGCTTGCCCGAGATGACGTCGAACAGGCCCATCGGCCGCGCGCGCTTCGCCTACGCCGCGAGCGCGGTGCCCTGCAGCTGGGCCTCGAGGCGCTCCAGGGCAGCGATCCGCTTCTCCATCGGCGGGTGGGTGGAGAAGATGTTGGTCACCGCGGCCTTGGCCTTGGGCGGGAAGATGTAGAAGGCCGCCAGCTCGGAGTTGGCCCGCAGGTCGCGCTGGGGGATGCGGTCCATCGTCCCCCCGATCTTCAGCAGCGCCGAGGCCAGCGCGCTCGGGCGGCCGGTGATCAGCGCCGACCCGCGGTCGGCGGAGAACTCCCGGTAGCGCGAGAGCGCCTGCATGAGCACGAAGGAGATCGCATAGACGGCGAGCGATGACAGCAGAAGGACGAGGAAGCCGCCGCCCTCCTCATCGCCGTCGCCATCGCCACCGCCGAAGAAGAACCCGAACTGCACGATGTAGGCGGCGACCGTGGCGAAGAAGGAGGCGATCGTCATCACCAGCACGTCGCGGTTCTGCACGTGCGTCAGCTCGTGGGCCATCACGCCCTCCAGCTCGGCCGGGTTGAGCAGCTGCATGATCCCCGTGGTGGCGCAGACGGTCGCCTTGCGCGGCGAGCGGCCGATGGCGAACGCGTTTGGCATGTCGGTGTCGGCGATGGCCACGCGGGGCTTTGGCAGGTCGGCCTGCACGCACAGGCGCTCGACCATGGCGTGAAGCTCCGGCGCCTCTTGCGGGGACACCTCGCGGGCGCCCATGGCGTGCAGCGCCAGCTTGTCCGAGGCGAAGAACTGGAGCAGCAGCATGCCGCCGGCGATGACCGCGATGACGACCGCCCCGGTCCCGGTCGAGAGGAGCACGACCACGAACGCCACGTAGAGCGCGCCGAGCAGGAACATCGTCAGCGTCATCCGCAGCTGCAGTCCGGTGTCGCGGCCGAACGATGTTGAGCGGGCCATGGTCCGTCCATTCTGGCAGACGGCACCATCGCCCAAGCGGGTTTTATCGCCTGCTTAGACCGGGCCAGGACGGGCTCCCTAACTCCGAGGCCGCCGTGACCCGTTGGCGATCGCCGAACCTGGAGTTCCGCGCCGCGTGCCTCTAGAGGGGTAGCCTCACATCGGTGCAGCCCGACATTCATCTCGCGGGGATCACGCTCAAGACGTTTGGCATCTCCTTCGCGCTGGCCTGGGTGTTCGTCGGCGCGCTGGCGGCTCGCCGGTTTCGCGAGCTGGGCAAGCCGTCGGACTACGCCTATGAGCTCTCCTTCTCCGCGCTGGCCGGCGGCCTCGTGGGTGCGCGCCTCTACTACGTCATCGAGAACTACGACCGCGTCAAGGACGATCTTCTCGGCGGACTGTTCGGCGGCTCGGGCCTCGTGTGGTACGGGGGGGTGATCGGCGGCGCGGTGGCTGTGCTGGTGTGGGCGCGCTGGCGTGGCCTGCTCGACCTCGGCCTGGCAGATCTCTGTGCCCCGCCGCTCGCGCTGGGCAACGCGCTCGGGCGGATCGGCTGCCAGGTCTCGGGCGACGGCGACTACGGGATCGGCTCGAGCGTTCCATGGGCGATGGGCTATCCCCACGGGCAGGTGGCGACGCCCCCCGGCTTGGAGGTCCATCCCACACCGATCTACGAGACACTCGCCCTCGGGCTGGTCGCCCTGTGGTTGTGGCGCGCACGCGATCGCTTCCGTCCCGGAATCCTGTTCGCCTGGTATCTGGTACTTGCCGGCGCCGAGCGGTTGCTCGTGGAGTTCATCCGCCGCAACCACGAGGTCGTCGTGGGGCTGACCACGGCGCAGCTCGAGAGCATTGTCCTGCTAATGGCCGGAGCGACCTGGCTCGTCCTCGCCGGCAGGCGGGGCGGCCTCTCCTCGATACGCCCGATGCGTTCGTCGGCGCCAGGCTAGAGAGACTCGTAACGCAGCCGCGAGTGGCGTAGTCTTCGAGGGTGAGCGGAGCTAAAGGTCTGCTTGTGAAGCGTCGATGAAACCCACAGATGGGGCTCTGAAACAGCACTGATGCGAACGACGCGCGCAGTCAAAGCAGGTTTGGGTACCAGCGGGACCATGGTCGCCGCTGCAGCTTGCTTATTCTTTTTCGCGAGCACGGTGATCGCGTTCAACAGCTGGAGCAACTCGGCGCTCTCGGATCGCATCGAGTCGCTGTTCGTCGCCGGCGACAACCATCGCTCGGCCGCCGTCGATGCACCCGGGCCGCAGGTCGTCGCCACCGGCGCCGCGGCGATCGTGGCGCGGGCGCCCAGCCCGCCGCGCCCAGCCGGGACACCTTCAGCGGGCCGCGAGCGAGGCGGCCCCGCACGCGACGTCGGATCGTCCGCGCCGCGCGACGAGCCCGCCGTCGCCCCGGTCGTCGGGGGCGATGGCTCGGGCCCGGTGCCCGACCGCCCCTCCGGTCCCGCCCCGTCGCGGGCGCCCAAGACTGGGAGCTCTGACCCCGAAGTCGTCTCCAAGCCGAACGATCACGCGGTGGCGCCGAGTATCGGCGGCGTGGTGCAGAACACCACCGACACCTTCGGGAACACGGTTCAGCAGACCACCGGCCAGTTCGGCTCGACCCTTGGCGGGGTCGATCAGCCGCTCGGCGACGCGGTGACCCAGACGGGCCAGAACCTGGGCAACACCATCACCTACACCGGGCAGACGCTCGGCGGCATTCTAAACGGCGGCAACCGCTGACGCTCAGCCCGTCGCGCTGGACTGAGCGGTGGTCTCCGCCCGGGACCGCGAGCAGGCGCTTGCGGGGCATGCGTGCGGCAGCATAGGGCGTAGGCCAGGCCGTGATGAACGCCCGTCTTCTGCGGGTTCTCGAGCGTGCGCTTGTCGAGCATGGCGCGATAATCCCACGTCATGGCCGCCACCCGCGAGCTCTCCCACGTGTATCCCCTTGGCAGTCGCCTCAACCAGGACGGTCGTCTGGAGGTCGGCGGGTGTGACGCGATCGAGCTGGCGCGCGAGTTCGGCACGCCGGCCTACGTGGTCTCCGAGGATGACATCCGGGCCCGCGCGCGGGCCTTCGTGGAGACGATGCACGCCCACCATGGCGAGGACTTCGACGTGCTCTTCGCCTCGAAGGCGTTTCCCTGCACCGCGGTCTACCGGCTGCTCGCCCAGGAGGGCCTGAGCTGTGACGTCGCCTCCGGGGGTGAGCTCTCCCTGGCCCTGCGCGGCGGGTTTGAGCCCGGGCGCATCTACTTCCACGGCAACGCGAAGGACGACCGCGAGCTCGCCTACGCGATCGCGCAGGGCGTGGGTCAGATCGTGCTGGACTCCTTCGAGGAGATCGACCGCCTCGAGCGGGCCGCCAGCGCGCGGGGCGTGCGCCAGCGCGTGCTCATCCGGGTGACGCCGGGCGTCAAGCCGAGCACCCACGACTTCATCTCCACCGGACAGCTCGACTCGAAGTTCGGATTCGTCATGCCCGACGCCAAGCGGGCCATCGCGCGCGTGCGGGCAGTCGACGCGCTGGAGCTGGTCGGGCTGCACATGCACATCGGCTCGCAGATCTTCGACCTGCAGTCCTTCCGGGCGGCGGTGGCCGCCATCGCCGAGCTCGGCGACTTTCGCGTCTACAACCTCGGCGGCGGCCTGGGGGTCGCTTACACCGGCGGCGAGGCGCCGCCGACGATCGAGAGCTACGTGGAGGCCAAGGTCGCGGCCGTCCACGAGCTGCTCGGTGCCGACAAGCGCATCCTGCTCGAGCCCGGTCGCTCGCTGGTGGCGAACTCCACCGTGACGCTGTACTCCGTGGTGTCGGTCAAGCGCGGGCTCTCGACCTACGTCGCCGTCGACGGTGGCATGTCCGACAACCTGCGTCCGATGCTCTATGGCGCGCGCTACGAGGCCCAGATCGCCGACCGCTTCGGAGGCGGTGAGACCTGTCACGTGGCGGGCAAGCACTGCGAGTCAGGCGACGTGATCGTGCGCGACGTCGAGCTCAACGCGCCGGTGGCGGGCGACGTGCTCGTGACGCCGGCGACGGGGGCCTACGGGTACGCGATGGCCAACAACTACAACGGCGTGCCTCGCCCGCCGGTCATCTTCTGCAAGGACGGCGAGGCGCGAGTCGTCGTCCGGCGCGAGACCATCGAGGACCTCGCCGCCCGTGACATCGCTTAGCGTCGGGCTCCTCGGGCACGGGACGGTGGGCTCGGCGTTCGCCGCCCTGCTCACCGAGCGTGCGGGCGCCGTCGAGGCGTTGACCGGCCGGCGTCCGGAGCTCTCCGGCGTGCTCACGCGCAGCCAGGGTGATTTCGATGACCTGCTCGATCGCTCGCAGGTCATCGTGGAGCTCATCGGCGGCATCGACCCGGCCCGCGAGCTGGTGCTGCGGGCGCTGCGGTCGGGCCGCCACGTGATCAGCGCCAACAAGCAGCTGCTCTCCCAGCACGGCGACGAGCTATGGGCGGCGGCGCGCGAGTCGGGGACGCAGCTGCGCTTCGAGGCCGCGGTGGCGGGCGTCGTGCCCGTCATCCGCGTGCTGGCCGAAGGATTGGCCGGAGCCCACGTGCAGCGCATCCACGGGATCGTCAACGGGACGACCAACTACATCCTCACCGAGATGGAGCGCTCCGGCGCCAGCTATGAGGAGGCGCTCGGCCAGGCGCAGCGGTTGGGTTACGCCGAGGCCGATCCGGCCGAGGACGTCGATGGTCGCGATGCGGCAGCCAAGATGGCCATCCTGGCGCGGCTGGCCTTTGGTACGCCGGTCTCGCTGGCGGACGTGCGCTACGAGGGCATCGAGCACATAGCGCCCGACGATCTCGAGTACGCCCGTGAGCTCGGGCTCGGCCTCAAGCTGCTGGGCACGGCCGAGCGGGTCAACGGCGGCCTGTCAGTCCGCGTCCACCCCGCGTTCCTCTATCCCGGACATCCACTGGCCGCGGTCACCGGACCGTTCAACGCCGTCACGGTCGAGTCGCCCGCGATCACCGAGATCACCATGTCGGGGCCGGGGGCCGGGGGGCCGCAGACGGCCAGCGCGGTGCTCGGCGACCTCGTGAGCGTCATGACCGCGCCATGGGTCGCGCCGGAGCCTGTCTCCAAGCTCGCGCCGGTGGTTGACGTCGAGTCGGCGTTCTACCTCCACCTCGAGGTGGCCGACCGGCCCGGCGTGCTCGCCCAGGTCGCCCAGCTGCTGGGGCTGCAGGGTGCCTCGATCAAGTCCGTGGTCCAGAAGGGGCTCGGCGACGACGCCCGCCTGGTGATGGTGATGCACCCCATCCTCGAGTCCAAGTTCTTCGCCGCCCTGCAGCTCATCGCCCGCCTGGACTTCCTGCGCTCCGAGCCACGCTCGATCCGGGTGATCGAGGCGGAGTTCGGTGTCTAGCCGATGAGCGTCGCGCTCATCGATCGCTATCGCGAGCGGCTGCCGTTCGCTTCCTCCGATCCGGTGGTGTCACTTCACGAGGGTTCGACGCCGCTGGTGCCGGCTCCGGTGCTCTCCGAGATGGTGGGTGCCGAAGTGGCGCTCAAGCTCGAGGGCGCCAACCCCACCGGCTCGTTCAAGGACCGCGGGATGACCTGCGCCGTGTCGGCCGCCGTGCGCGACGGTGCGGAGGCGGTGATCTGCGCCTCCACCGGCAACACGGCGGCGAGCGCTGCCGCCTACGCGGCTCGTGCGGGACTGCGCGGTGCGGTGATCGTGCCCGAGGGCAAGATCGCCACGGGGAAGCTGGCCCAGGCGCTCATGCACGGTGCGCGCGTGATCTCGCTGCGGGGGAACTTCGACCAGGCGCTGGCGCTGGTTCGCGAGCTCGTGGCGCGGCGCCCGATCGCGCTCGTGAACTCGATCAATCCCTACCGGCTCGAGGGGCAGAAGACGGCGGCCTTCGAGGTGCTCGAGGAGGTCGAGGATCTCGACGCGCTCTGCATCCCGGTAGGCAATGCCGGCAATGTGACCGCCTACTGGCAGGGCTTCCAGGAGGTGGGCGCGTCCCCGCGACTGCTGGGCTTTCAGGCTGAGGGCGCCGCACCTCTCGTGCACGGGCAGCTGGTGGCCGACCCCGACACCGTGGCCAGCGCGATTCGGATCGGCAACCCGGCGCGCTGGGAGGAGGCGATGGGGGCGGTCGTAGGCTCGGCCGGCGCCATCCGGGTCGTCTCCGACCAGGAGATCCTCGTCGCCTACCGCCTCCTTGCCGACCGGGAGGGAGTCTTCTGCGAGCCCGCGTCGGCGGCTGCGGTCGCGGGGCTGCTGCGCTATGGGTCAGAGGGGGCGCGTCGGGTGGTCTGCGTACTCACGGGCCACGGTCTGAAGGATCCGCAGACGGCCCTCGACCATGCGGGCGCCGTGGTGCCCTGCGGACCCGACCTGGATGAAGTCGAAGCTGCCGTGATGAGCTGATGAGCCGGCGTCGCCTGGTCCGCGTCCCAGCGTCGTCGGCCAACCTCGGCCCCGGATTCGACGTGCTCGGCGCCGCGGTGGCGCTCCACCTCGAGCTCGAAGTGGAGGAGACGGGCACATTCTCGGTCGTCACCGATCTCGAGATCGCTCGTGATCGGCGCAACCTGTGCGTGCGGGGCTTCGAGCGCCTGCACCCCGCCGACGGATTCACCTTCACCATCCGCTCGGAGATCCCGCTGGCCGGCGGCCTGGGCTCGAGCGCCGCAGCCATCGTTGCGGGCCTGATGGCGGCGGACCACGTGTTCGAGCTCGGCGCCGACCTGCTGGCCCTGGCCACCGAGGTCGAGGGCCACCCCGACAACGTGGCCGCAGCCCTGCACGGCGGCTTCGTGGTCTGTGCCGGGGGGCGGGCGGCCCGCCTGGACGCGCCGGTGGGCCTGGGCGCCATCGTGGTGGTGCCCGACGAGGCGGTGCGCACCCGTGCCGCCCGGGCGGCGCTGCCCGCGGAGGTTCCGCTCATCGACGCCACCTTCAACGTCGGCCACGCCGCCCTGCTCACGCTCGGACTGGCACGGGGTGACCTGGACCTGGTGGCCCGCGGGCTCCACGACCGCCTGCACCAGCCGCGCCGGGCCGCGCTGTACCCGCGCTCGATGGAGGTCCTCGATCAGGCACGCTCGCTCGGCGCCCTGGGGGCCACGATCTCGGGGGCCGGTCCGACCGTTCTCGTGTGGGCGCACGACGAGGAGGCCGAGGGGGTGACGCAGGCGCTCGCGGAGGCGACCCAAGGCTGGGCGCAGGTGCTGCGGGTGCCGTTCGAGCCGCGGGGGGCGGAGGTCCATGACGGGTGAGTGGCAGGCCGTGATCTCAGGCCGCTTGGCCGATCAAGCCCAACTTGCGCATCAGCGTCGCGCTCGATTGAGACTCCGATCCAGGTGGGGCGCTAGGGAAGGGTGATCTCTGCCCAGATCGCGGCGTGGTCTGAGGCTTGCTCGCTCTTCTTCGTGACCGTGTCGAACATCGGCCACTGGTCGCTGGCGCTGAACACACCGCGGCGGAGGATGCCGCCGGCGGTGACATTGTCGAAGAGGCTGGGCGAGAGCAGGATGTAGTCGATCCGGTTGGAGGCGCCTTGGGCGCCAAAGGTTCCAGGGAAGCCGCCGTCGTCAAAGCCGGCGTGGGTGCTGATGTCCTTGAGCGGCGTACCGGTCAGCAGGGGCGCGAGGTTGGGGGAGTCGGGCGTGTCATTGAAGTCGCCCAGGACGACGAGGTTGGGTTGCTCGGCGAGGCGCTGGTTGACGATCTCCTTCACGCGGGTGGCCTGGCGCAAGCGGCGCGCGTCGCCACCGCCGCGCTTGCTCTTGAAGTGGTTGACGAGCACGAGGACCTCAGTGCCGGTCTTGCCGCGAACGAGGTACTCCGGGCAGTCGCGGCTGAAGATCGGCTCGTTTACCTTGACGAGATCGAAGATGTGAGTATCGATGTTGTCGACGTCGAACCCCTCCTTTGCGATGAGCCCGACGTTGATGCCGCGGTCGTCGTTTCCTTCGATCAGCATCGACTCCTCGTAGGGCTGACCGCCCACTTGACGCAGCAGCACCCTGGAGAAGTCGCGTAGTGAGTGGCGCGTCTCGGCCTCGACCACGCCGAGGATGTCGGCGTCGACTTCCTTGATCACGCGCGCGGTGTTCTGCGTCGAGGTCTCGTTGACGGCCTCGGTCTTCAGCTCGACCCATCC
>JBBSIW010000059.1:0-9824 GCA_038231895.1 Solirubrobacterales bacterium
ATAGCGGGGGCGGGATTCGAACCCGCGACCTTCGGGTTATGAGCCCGACGAGCTACCAGACTGCTCCACCCCGCGGCGTTCCATATATGTAGCAAACACTGGCCGCTTTGGCCAAGTCGCGCAGACCGGGCCTGCGCGCCGGCAGGTGCGCTCGGGGCTCGAGCGGCGGCTCTACTACGATCCCCGCGCATGCGCGTGGGAGTCGTGGACATCGGGACGAACTCCACGCGTCTGCTCATCGCGGATGTCGAGGAGGGGCACGTGCGCGAGCTCGATCGCCGCTCGCAGGTCACCCGCCTTGGCGATGGCGTGGACGCGACCGGCGAGCTGGGCGAGGAGCCCATGCAGCGTGTCTTCGCGACGCTCGAGGCCTATCGGGAGGCGATCGATGAGCGCGGCTGCGAGGCGACGGTGGCGGTGCTGACCAGCGCCGTGCGCGACGCGTCCAACGGGTCGGACTTCACGACCCAGGTCTGCGACAAATACGGGCTGGACGCGCGCATGATCGAGGGCGAGGAGGAGGCGCAGCTCACGTTCCTGGGCGCGACCGCCGGACGAGCCGTGCGGGGCGGGGCAGCCCTCCTGGTCATCGACATCGGCGGAGGATCGACCGAGCTCGTGGTGGGCGAAGGCCACGAAGCGTCCTTTCACGTCTCCACCCAGACTGGGGTGGTGCGCCAGAGCGAGCGCCACTTGGCGTCAGACCCGCCGGGGCCCGACGAGCTGCAAGCGCTTGCCACCGAAGTCGGCGAGATCATCGAGCGCTCGGTTCCCGACGACGTGCGCGCGTCGGTGGCCGAGGCCATCGGCGTCGCCGGTACCGCGACCTCGTGCGCGGCCATCGAGCTGGCGCTGAACCCCTATGACCCCAACCGGGTCAACGGGCATGCGCTCGAGCTGGGCACGTGCGAGCTGCTGCTCGCACGATTGGCCGCCATGCCGCTCGCGGAGCGCCGGGAGGTGGTGGGCCTGCATCCCGACCGCGCCCCAACGATCGTGGCCGGCGTCGTCATCCTCATCGAGGTCATGCGCGCGTTCGGGCTAGAGCAGGTGGAGGTCTCCGAGCACGATCTGCTCTGGGGTGCCGCGTTGCGGCGCGCCACGCGCGGGGCGTGAATGCGCCGGCCGCCACCTGGACGAATGTTCGATTGGCGTCGCCGCGCACCCGGCCCATACTCGTGCTGTTCGAGGGCAAAGGATGCTGCACTTATCAGCGGCCTTTGATACTATGAACACATAGGTTCGGGCGTCAGCCGTATCAAATCGGCGCCTCCCGCCGCTCGGACCGTTTAACCGGCCCTTTCAAGGCACGTACCCCTGCCCGTCCTGACGGGGCCACTTCGGAAGCCGCCCGATTCGTCGGGCGGCTTCCTTTTTGGTGTCGAGGCGAGCTGGAGCGACCCTATCGCCGCGTCATGCGCCGGTTGCGCTGCCGGGCGGCCGCAGGGGCGCATCGCGACCAGGTCGCAGCTTCGGCCAGGCGGTCCTCGCCGCAGATCAGCGATCCGGCGATGGCAAACGCCGGCAACCGGTCGGCCCCGGCGGCCAGCAGTCGGCGCGCCACATCCTCGAGCGGACCGTCGCGCGATACGTCGCCCGCCGCCCGCAAGCACTCATTGAGGCCGACGCCTGCGCCGGCCGCGGCCTCGGCGAGTACCTCAGGATCGGCGAGGTCGAAGCCGCCGCAGTAGGCCAGCCGCGTCGCGGCAAGCGTGAACGCAGCGCCGCGGCCGCACTCGGCGGCGTAGGCGGCGGCTCGCATGGCCGCCGGCACGCAGACCGGAAAGGCGTCGGGCCACACGAGGGGAAAGCCGAGCGCCGCCGCCCGTCGCTCGGCCTGCTCGCGCAACCTCGCGCCTTCGGGCGGGGCGCCGCGATGCAGTGCCTCCGCCGCCACCGGCCGCCACTTGACGCTGCCGAGAAGGCGCTCGACACGCTCCGCCGCCAAGTAGGTGAACGGCGAGGCAAGGTCGAAGAAGAACGTCGTGTCGACCTCGATGAGGGCGGCGACGCCAGACGCAGCCGCGCGCCGGCGCTCGGCGAGGTCGATCAGCTCGCCCATGTCTGCCCCTCGAGTGACTGACTCATGCCTGCCTGAACGCAGCGGCGGCGGCAAACTGGCGGAAAACCGAGTCGCCTGGACGGAAGCGTTGAGAAAACCCGCGGCGACCCCCTAATCTGCTAGAAGAAGGACGGTCAACGCTCGCCCTGGCAGATCGGAGCATCATGCCCGCCTTCCCTCCCCCCAAGCGGCACCCCTACGACCAGTGGTCGCCGGACACGCGGGCCCTCGATCTCGTCGGCGACAAGTGGACCCTGCTCATCGTGCGCGACCTCGCCGCTGGCCCGCGGCGCTTCGTCGAGCTTCAGCGGGTGCTACCGGGCATCTCCACGGAGCAGTTGCGCTCACGCCTCAACCGCATGGTCGCGGATGGCCTCCTCACCCGTCAGCGCTACCGGGAGGTGCCGCCCCGAGTGGACTACGAGCTGACCGATCGAGCCAAGGGCCTCATGCCGGTGCTCGGCGCGCTCGCCCGCTGGGGCTATGAGTGGGCGTGGAGCGCACCGAGGCCCACCGAGGACATCGACATCGGCGCCATCGTTCGACTCGCCCCAGGGCTCGTGACCGTGCCGCGTTCGCTGCACGGAACCGTCGAGCTGGCCGCCACCGGAAAGCGCGGAGCGCCCCGGACCTACACCGCGACGATGCATCGCGGCGCCGTGTCACTCGCCGAGCGCAAGGGACACGAACCCGGCACCGCCGTCGACGCCCGCGTGAGCGGGCCCCAGCAGGCATGGATCGACGTCTTCGACCCCGACGGCTCCCGCGGCGCCCTCGAGATCGAGGGCGATCGGAGCCTCGCCGAGACGCTGCTGGACGGGCTGGCGCTGGCGGCGTCGCCTCGCAGCGCCGCTGAAGTGGCCTGACCCCTCCCTCCTTGGCAGGCCAGGTGTGGGCACGAACGCCCTCACTTCTCGGTCCGCGAACTAGCATGCGTGCAAGCCAGCCCGGGTGGACAAACTGGCAAAGTCAGCGGCCTTAAAAGCCGTCGCTCGCAAGAGCCCTGCGGGTTCGAGTCCCGCCCCGGGTATCCCGCCCGCCAGGGCGAGCGCAACTTCTTCGCTGCTACGGTGTCCCAAGCGCCCGGGAGGTCCTCTCACGCGTGGAAGTCTCAGCTCTCAAGCCAGCCGGTCTGCCAGGCCTTCACGGGCGGTCGCCCCTGTTGCGCCTCGCCGCGGATGAGCGTCTGGTCGCGCTGATCCGTCGCGGCCACCATGGCGCCTTCGAGGCGCTGGTGAGCCGCTACGAGTCGCGCCTGCTCGCGTTCTGCCGGCACATGCTCGCGTCCAAGGAGGACGCCGAGGACGTGCTCCAAGAGGTGTTCGCGGCCGCATTCAATGCGATGCAGGCCGACGACCGACCGCTCAACGTGCGGCCGTGGCTGTACCGCATCGCGCGTAACCGCAGCCTCAACCACCTCCGCCGCCAGCAGCCGATCGGCGTGGACTCCATGGACATCCACTACGCCGAGGGTGGCCTGACCACGGCGGACAAGGTGCATCGCCGTGAGGACTTTCGGATGCTGCTCAGCGACGTTGGCGAGCTTCCCGAGACACAGCGCACGGCCCTCCTGCTCCGCGAGATCGACGCGCTCTCCTACGAGCAGATCGCCGAGGCCATGGACACCACGGTGCCGAGCGTCAAGTCGCTGCTAGTACGCGCGCGGGTCGCGCTGGCCGAGGCGGCCGAGGGGCGCCTGCTCTCATGCGACGCGGTGCGCCTCGAGCTCGGCGAGGTGGCCGAGGGCCTCACGCGGATAACAGCGCCGGTGCGCCGGCACGTGAAGGCGTGCGACCGCTGCGGGCTGTTCCGGCGCCAGCTGCGCGACACCAACAAGGCATTGGCCGCCGTCTTCCCGGTCGGCCCGCTCATCGTGCTCAAGAAGCTGATGCTGGCGCACATCGGCACCGCGGCTGGAGGCGGCGCCGGGTCGGCCGCGGGAACGGCCGCCGGGTCCGCCGCGGGTACCGCCGCCGCCAGCGGCGCAATCTCGGCGGGCGTGAGCGCCGTCGCGACCAAGGCCGCCGCGGGCCTCGCGGCCGCAGCGATCGTGACCGCTGGCGCGGTCGAGGTCCGCCATGTGTCGGTCGACACGCACCGACCCGCCTCGGCTCCGCTGGCGAGTGCTTCCACCGGCCGCGTCGCCGGCCCCCTACCCTCCCCCCGGCCCCGCACATCGCCGGCCGCGAAGCCGAAGCCGAAGCCCAAGGCCACGCCCAAGCCCCGTACGAAGGCGCCAGCCAAGCCCGTGGCGCCGGCGCCCATCCCCGTGGCAGCGGCACCGTCGCCCGCTCCGGCTCCGGCGCCGGCGCCTGCCCCCGCCCCGCCTGCCCCACCGCGCACGCAGACCGTGACGCACACCGTGACGCTGCCCTCCGTGCCCACGGCCACGACCGAGGGCCTGGCCGGCACCGAGAAGGGGCCCAGCACGGTCGCCGTGCCGCCGGAGCCGCTGCCTTCACCCTCCGCGACCCTCCCGCCGCCACCCGCCGGGCAGAATGGCGCACCGGTCCCCTCGGGGCCGCGGCTCCAACCACGCCCACCCTCCCGGCGCTGAGCCGGGGGCCTGACCGGCTACGGCCCGGCTTCGCCGCCCACCACCAGCGTCGCTCCGCGGCCGCCGGTGAGCGCCTGGAGGCGATAGCGGCCCGCACGGAGGCCTGGAAGCTTCGTGATCTGACGCTTGCCCGCGGCCACCCCTAGGCGGTAGGTGCGGCGGCCGTCATCGAGGCGCAGCAGGTGGGGGCGGCCGTCGCGCGACGCAAGCGTCACCTCGACGGCGACGAATGCGGGCACCGTCACGGTTGCGGGGTTCACGCCGCCTCCCGGTGCGAACACGAACGTGGCCGGAACCCGAATCGGCTCCTCCCCGCCGCCGGACGGGGTCGTCGGCGTTGAGTGCGTGGGAGCGGTGGCAGCCGGAGGGCTCGTCGCGGGCGCCGGCGCGGTGGGCGGCGCCGGGGCGGTCCGGACCGGCTGCGAGGCCCCGACCCTCGCGTCGTCGGACCCGCTGCCGCCGCAGCCGGTGAGCCCGAGCACCGCCGCCGCGAGCCCGAGCGCACGGTGCCCCCTGCTCGCCGCGCGGAGCCGGTTCACAGACCCGATCAGCTTCCGATCGAGAACATTGCCTCGAGGTCGTGGCGCGAGAAGACCTCGAAGGCGACCATCGTCTGCGTGCGCGTCACGCCCTCGAGCTGGCCGATCCGGGCGGTGACCACGTCGGCGAGCGCCTCGTGCTCGACGACGCGAACGATCGCCACGAAGTCCCATTCCCCGGTCACCGAGTAGGCCTCGGCCACCCCCTCCTCGTCTGCGAGCACCCCGCCGAGCGTGAGCAATGCGGTTCTCTCGGCTGCGATGAGGACGATGGCGTGGGTCACGGCAGCGCCTTGAGCTCACGAGCGAGCTGGTATCCCACTGCCACGCCCACGAGCATTCCCATGCGCGTCTCCTCGGCGATGAGCGTTCGGACCGCTTGCATGCGCTCCTCGGGGTCCCCGGCGTCGCAGGCGCTCTGCACCTGGGCCTCGTGCGCAGGACCGAACCACCCGCCGCTCTCCAGCGCCGTGACCAGCACGTGTTGGAGCTGGGGCGCTACCTGAGCCACCAGGTCCTGAGCCGCGTGCAGGCGCGTGGGATCGTTCAGCGCCTGCAGCGCCGCGTCGATCTCGGCGTCGCTGTATGCGGGCTCGGGCACGCTGCGATCATGATACGGCGATGGCCGTGAAGCTCACCTCTCTCTCGCACGGGGCCGGCTGCGGCTGCAAGATCGGCGCGGCGCAGCTGGAGCCGCTGCTGCGCGGCCTTCCCGTGTCCAGCGACCCCAACCTGCTCGTCGGACCCCAGACGGCCGACGACGCGGGGGTGTACCGCCTCTCCGACGAAATCGCCCTCGTGCAGACGGCGGACTTCTTCACCCCCATCGTCGACGATCCCTACGACTTCGGCCGCGTTGCCGCCACCAATGCGCTGTCTGACATCTACGCCATGGGCGCGCGCCCGGTCACCGCGCTCAACCTGGTCGCCTTCTCGCTCGAGGAGCTGGGGGGCGAGGTGCTCACCGCGATCCTCCGGGGCGGCGCCGACGTCGCCGGCGAGGCCGGGGTGGCCATCGTGGGCGGGCATTCGATCGATGACCGCGAGCCCAAGTACGGCATGGCGGTGACCGGCGTTGTGGCACCTGACGATGTGCTCACCAACGCGGGTGGGCGACCGGGCGACGTGCTCGTCCTCACCAAGCCGCTCGGTGCCGGCGCGGTGGCCACGGCGGCCAAGCGCGGCCGGGCGGGCGCGGAGATCGTGGCCGCGGCCGTGGCGGTGATGACGACGCTCAATCGCGACGCCGCAGCTGCGGCGCGCGCCGCGGGCGCCCACGCCGTGACCGACGTGACCGGCTTCGGCCTGCTGGGTCACACCCACGAGCTCGCCCACGCCAGCGGCGTGGCGGCCGAGATCGACGCCGGCGCGGTGCCGGCCATCGATGGTGTCCTGGCGCTGCTCGCCGACGCCGATGCCGTCAGCGGAGGCAGCCGACGCAACGCCGAGTACGCGGCCCAGTTCACGAGTTATGACGACGGGATCGACTCAGCTCGACGGCGGCTCGCCTGCGATGCGATGACCTCGGGCGGCCTCCTGGTCGCCGTCGAGCCCGACCGGGCGGGCGAGGTTCCCGGCGCACTCGTCGGGCGCCTCGTCGACGGACCCGCCGGCGCTATCCGCGTCCACGCTTGAGCGTCGCCAGGGGCCAGCCGAGCAGGAGCCCGGTCAGCGCACCCACCAGCCCGACCAGCGCGTCGGCCTCGGCCACCGCCACCGGGAGCAGGAACAGGACGCCGGCCATCACCGCGACGCCCAACAGGTCGGATTCCGTGTCCTCCCCGCGGCGACGGTCGAGGAGGTCGGGGACGGCCCACGCGCAGAGCAGGGCCAGTGCGGCGCCGTTGCCCCCCGCGGCGACGAGCGTTCCCGAGCCGTTCTCGACCGCGGCGGCAACGGCCATCCCGCCGACGCCCCCGACGAGGAAGACCAGCAGCGGGGCGACGGGGCCCCGGCGGCGCTCGAGCAGCCAGCCGAACAGTGCGATCGCCCCGAGCGCGATGAGCATGTAACCGCTGTTGTCGTAGGCGAACGGCGCAGTGAGCGCGTGCCACCAGCGCTGGCTGGTGAGCGTGTCATCGAGGACCACGAGATCGAAGAAGCTCACCGCGCCGACGCGCCAAACGACCGAGGCCGCGATGGCGCACAACACGAGCGCGACGGTCGCGTAGGGCCGTGCATCGCCGCGAATGCCGGGGATCTCCCCCGAACGCAGCCGGCCCAACCGCCCCTCGCTCGGACGCGCGCGGCGCTCGCCGTCGCGGCGCGCCTTCTCGAGCTTGGGAGCGCGCTTGCGCAGCCGGCTGCCGCAGTAGGGGCACTCGGTGATGTAGGGACTCACCTCGGAGCCGCACTGCTTGCAGACGACGAAGAGGTCTGCGCCGCTTGACATCGGCGAGGGATTCTAGTTGGCCGGTGCCCCGCGCCTGCTCGGTCAGTCGCCGGTGGCCGCCACGATCTCCGCTGTCACCTCGCGCAGGTCATGATTGGCCTCGTAGACCACGACCTGGCGCTGGGCTCCGTTCCCCCGCTGGAGAAGGTCCTCGATCGCCTCGATCTCCGCGCCCGAGCCCAGGTCCTGCGCGTGCTCGCGCAGACGGTCCAGCAGCCGCCTGGCCAGGTGCTTGGTGCCCACGCGCTCGGCCGAGGGCAGGTCGACCAGCTCCCCCTCGAGTCCGTGACGGGCGGCGAGCCACTTGTTCTCGTCGAGCATCTCGAATGGATACTTGGACAGGCGCCGGCCCGCATCGAAATGCTCGGAGAGCTCCTTGACCATGGCCTGCACCATCGCGGCCAGCCCGAGCGTGTGCTCCACGCGGGTCTGAGCGTCGAGCACCCGGACCTCCACGGTTCCGAAGTTGGGGTGTGGGCGCACGTCGTACCACAGGTAGGTGTAGTCCTCGACGGCGCCTGAGGCGGTCATGAAATCGATCCGCCGCTCATAGTCGGCCCAGTCCTTGTAGGTGGGCGGGATCCCCACCCGGGGGAAGGCGCGGAAGATGGGCGTTCGCGTGGAGGCCAGGCCGGTCAGATCGGCGCGCCAGAACGGCGAGTTGGCCGAGAGGGCCAGCAGCACCGGCACGTACACGCGCATTCCGTTGGCGACGTGGATCGCCTTCTCTGGGTCGTCGATGCCCACGTGGACGTGGACGCCGAAGATGATCTCCTGCCGGGCCACGAAGCGCAGCGCGCTGACCAGGTCGCGGTAGCGCGGACGGGCGACGATCCGCTGGTCCTCCCACATCGCGAAGGGATGCGTTCCGGCGGCGCCGATGGCGAGGCTGTTGCGGGCCGCCACCTCGCGCACGAGCCGGCGCAGGCCGCGCAGCTGCTCGCCGGCTTCCGCGGTGTTGCGACACGGTTGGGTGGCGATCTCGAGCACGGATTCCATGAGCTCTGGCTTGACCTCGCCGGTGAGCTCGTCCGGTGTCGCCTCGGCGATGATGGTCTCGATCGCGTTCGAGAGCTCCAGCGTGTGGGCGTCGAGGATCATCAACTCCTCCTCCACGCCGAGGGTGTACTTGGGGCCGCTGAAGTGGTGGTCCATCGCGCCCAGCGTACCCGCGGCGCAAGCGGCCCACGGCCACCCGACGTCGCGTTTTCGGCGACCTCTGGGCTCCAATCCACACGTCTCTGCAACGAAGCAGCCTCGCAGCCGAGATCCCGGCGAACCGCGGCTAGCCTGCGGCCATGACCTGGCGTCGATCGCTTCCCTGGCTGATGCTGTTCGCGACGCTCGGCGCCGTGGGGGCGGGCATAGTCGATCCGCTGGGCGGCGGAGAGGAGTCGGTCTCGCCCGGGCAACGAATGGAGGGCCCGGTGACGCGAGTGGTCGACGGGGACACGATCAAGGTGGCCCTCGGCGGTCGTGCGCAGACCATCCGCTACATCGGCATGGACACGCCAGAGACGGTAAAGCCCAATACCCCCGTGCAGTGCTTCGGCAAGCGCGCGAGCGCGGAGAACCATCAGCTGGTGGCCGGGAGGCGCGTGGCACTTCGGCTCGGCGCCGAGCCACGGGACCGCTACGGGCGCTTGCTCGCCTACGTCTACAGACGTGAAGACGGGCTGTTCGTCAACGCCGCGCTCGTACGCGGGGGTTTTGCCAGCATCCTCACCATCCCGCCCAATGTGGCTCATACCGCAGAGCTGCGCCGGCTGGAGGCCGCCGCCCGGTCGGCCGGTCGGGGGCTGTGGGGAGCATGCAAGGGGTAGCGTCCTGCGCCGGGCATGGCCGCAGAGGCGCCCTGCACGTCGGAGTTATGTCCCGCACCCCCTGCTAGGGTCGAGACCTATGCGGATGCGTCAAAGCATCGCCCAGCTGGAGCAGGCCTTCGTCGAGGAAGCCGAGCTCGATCGCAGCCGGCGAGCCCGGCTTCGGCGCACGGCGGCCAAGCGTTCGCGCCAGCGCACCATCGAGCGACGCCAGGCGCAGAGCTCGGTGCGCTTTGCGCTGCTCGTCTTCGCCATGATCGCGACGGCCGTGGTCGTGACCGTCGCGATGTTCCGCACGCTCTACATCGTCCTGGGTTAGTCGTCGTGCCCGCGGCGCGGGCCCACGCGGGCCGATGAAAATCGGCGATCCTTAGGGGCGTCGCCCGCGACGCCGTCTTTGCTCTTGGTGCCAGTGAGCCCGAGGTTAGTCTGGCGTGTGGGTCTCCCCGGA
>JBBSIW010000060.1:0-9775 GCA_038231895.1 Solirubrobacterales bacterium
CTCGCCGCCGCCGCCGTCATCACCGTCGAAGTCGCCCTCCGGGTCGGCGCGTCGCTCGACGGGATCCACCAGCACGTCCCCGGAAACCCGATCACGCTCATCAGCGAGCTCGCGCACGGCCGACTGCGCTGGCCGGCGGCCGGCACGCTCGTCGCCGCGGTGCTCGCCCCCGTCCTCCTCGCGGCCGTCGCCGCGATCGCGGTCACCGCCCGCCGCCGCCGCGGCGGCGCGGGACGCGCGAACCGGGCCGCGCCACTCATGGCCAGCCGTCGCGACACCGCCGCGCTCTCACTGCGGGAACGCAAGCGGGACGCCGCCCGACTGAACGTCGACCAGCCCGGACTGGCGATCGCCCGGGCCGTCGGCGACGGCCGCTGGCTCTACGCCGGCTGGGAGGACGTCCAGCTCGACATCTGGGGGCCGAGAGTCGGCAAAACCAGTGCGCGGGCGATCCCGGCGATCCTCGACGCGCCCGGCGCCGTGCTCGCCACCTCAAACAAGCGTGACATCGTCGACGCCACCCGCGACGTCCGCGCCCACGTCGGGCCCGTCTGGGTCTTCGACCCGCAGCAGCTCGTCGGCGAGCCGGCCGGCTGGTGGTGGAACCCGCTGACCTACGTCACCGACGAGCCGCGCGCCCGCGAGCTCGCCGAAGTGTTCGCCGCCGCCGGCCGCGACGCGAACGCCCGGACCGACGCCTACTTCGACAACGCCGGCCAAAGCCTCGTCGCGAACCTCCTCCTCGCCGCCGCATGCTCGCACGCGGCACTCGGCCAGGTCTACGCATGGCTGACCAACCCGCTCGACGACGAGCCCGTCCAGATCCTCGCCGAATACGGGTACGACACGCCCGCGAAGGCGCTTCAGGCCGTCATCCACGCGCCCGAGAAGCAGCGCGGCGGGATCTACGGCACCGCCCTGGAGCTGTGCAGCTTCATGGTCGACCGTGCCGCGATGCAGTGGGTCACCCCCCACACCTGGCGGCCCGGGCTCGACGTCGGCGAGCTCGCCACCGACGCCACCGCCACCCTGTACGCCATCAGCCGCGAAGGCCAAGGGTCCTGCGCGGCGCTCGTCACCGCGCTCACCGTCGCCGTCTGCGATGCCGCCGAGCGCCACGCCGCCCGCTGCGCCGGCGGCCGCCTCCCCATTCCCATGGTCCTCGTGCTCGACGAAGCCGCGAACGTCGTGCGGTGGCGCCAACTGCCCAACCTCTACAGCCACTACGGGTCGCGCGGCATGTGCCTCATGACGATCCTCCAATCCTGGTCGCAAGGCGTCGAAGTATGGGGCCAACACGGCATGACCAAGCTCTGGTCGGCGGCCACCATCAAGGTCCTCGGCGCCGGCGTCGGCGAGGAAGAGTTCCTCGCCCGCGCGTCCAAGCTCATCGGCACCTACCAGCGCGTCACGACGTCGACGTCACGGTCCAGCGCCCGCCACGACCGGTCGAGCACCGTGTCGCTCTCCCCCGCCGACATCCTCGAAGTCGCCGACCTCGCCGCGCTGCCCAAAGACCGCGCCGTCGTCTTCGCGTCCGGCGCACCCGCCGTCCTCGTGCAACCCGTCCCGTGGTGGAAACACGACCACGCCGACGCCGTCCGCGCGTCGATCGCCGCACACGACCCCGCCACCCCCATCCCCGCCACCAACGCCAGCGACAGCGGCGTCGCCGTCAACGGCCTATGAGCAGCGTCGAATGGGACGAGGACCTCGTCGACGCTGACCTCGACGTCGACGACGCACCCGGCGTCCCGCAGCTGTACTACCCGGCGCTGCCCGCGTTCGTCGAGAACTTCCTCGTCGTCACCTACCGGCGAGGCCTGTCCGCGCACACCACGACGTGGTGCGCCCAGTGGTGGCGCCACCCCGAGGCCGTGATCCGCCTCGAGGCGCTCTGGCGCGCCTGGGAGCACCTCCGCCTCGAGCCCGCCCTCGGCATCAGCGTCTGGCTGCGCGACCACGCCGACCACCACATGCCCGTCCTGTTCTCCACCGAAGGCCCGTTCCACGGCTGCCGGCCCGACCGGCACGCCCCGCGCCCCCTGCCCGCGCTACCCACCGACCCGACACCCCCCGGCCTGTTCGACACGTATGCCGTCTCTTAGCCGCCCGCTCATCGTCGCGCTCGTCGCGCTGCTCGTCGCCGCCGGCCTCGCGCTCGCGCTCACCGGCGGGCGCACCACATACCGGCCCGCCGCGGCACGCCACAGCCTGCTCGGCCCCGGCGGCGACCCCCCCAACACCCGCGCCGACGCCGGCCCCGCCACCCTCGCCGGAGCGCGCTGCCCCGTCGGTGCCGACAGCCCGGCCCGGGCCGCCGCCGCCGGCGTCGCACTCCTACGCGACTACCTCACCTACAGCTACGGCCGGGCCGGCGCGAACCCGCCATTTCCCGACGCGACCCGCACCCTCGCCCGGCGGCTCTGGGGTGAGACCCACGTCCCCACGCCCGCCCAGGAAGGCGCGCACGTCACCGTCCACCCCGGCCAGCCCGTCACGCTGAGCCCCGGGATCATGCGGATCCCCGTCACCGTCCGCGACACCACCGGCGCCGACTACCAGCTCACCGCGGTCGTCGACCAAATCGGCTGCCGGTGGCTCGCCGTCGACGTCCACTAACCCGTGGACACCGCGCGCCGCGCCGCGATCTGGGGCGCCGTCGCCCTGCTCGCCATCCTCGCGTTCCCCGTCGCGCTCATATTCGTGCTCGGCGCCCAAGCCGAACAGAACGCCTGCAGCGCCACGGCCGCCACCGCGGCGGGACCCGGCGGCTACAGCTCCACGCAGCCCGGCGTCTCCCCCCACGGCGCGAACTCCATCCCCCGCGACTGGCTGCCGCTCCTCCGCGCCGCCGGCCGGCAATACGGCGTCCCGTGGACCGTTCTCGCCGGCATCGCATCCATCGAGACGGACTTCGGGCGGTCCACCCTGCCCGGCGTGCACTCCGGCACCAACGACCACGGGGCCGCCGGCCCCATGCAGTTCGGGATCACCGGCGCGTCCGGCGAAACCTGGCAGGCCGTCACCGGACTACCCACCGCCGACGTCTACCAGATCCGCTACGCCGTCCCCGCCGCCGCGAAATACATCGCCCAAGGCCTCGCCCGCAGCGGCGGCGACATCCGCGCCGCCATCCTGGTCTACAACCACTCCAGCCAATACGTCAACGACGTTCTCGCCCGCGCCGCCCGGTACGGCGCCGGCAACTTCACCATCGGCGCCGGCACCAGCGGCGGCGCCACCACCACCGGGCCCGTCGCCGCGTTCGGCGACTCCGTCATGCTCCGCTCCGCCACTGCGCTGCGCGGCGCCCTCCAGGGCGCCGACCTCTCCATCGACGCCGTCGTGAGCCGCCAAGCCGCCGCGATCATCGACGCGATCGCCGCCTACAAGACCGCCCACCACGGCCTCCCCGCCACCATCATCGTCCAGATCGGCAACAACGGGCCGGTTACCGACGGCGACCTGCAACGCCTCCACCGGATCGCCGCGAACGTCAAGCACCTGATCCTCGTCACCATCCGCGTCGACCAGCCCTGGGAGACCGAGGTTAACCAGCTCCTCGCGCACCTCGTCGGCACCTGGCCCGCCGTCACGCTCGCCGACTGGAACGCCGCCGCCGCCGCCCACCCCGACTACCTCGTCGACGGCGTCCACCCCAGCCCCGCCGGACAACGCGCCTACGCCAACACCATCGCCAAGACCACCAGTGGCGGGACAGCCGCCAACGCGGCCTGCCCCGCCGGCGCCGGCAACCCCGCAACCGGCGCCGTCGGGCCCACACCCACAGGCACCCGCACCTTCGACGGGCTCCCCGTCGCCGCGTGGATCGTCCCCGTCCTGCAATGGGCGCGCGCACACGGATGGGCTGGCCACGTCACCTCCGGCTACCGCGACCGCGCCCACGAGTGGCAGGCCGCCACCAACTACGGCCTATCGAACTACCCCGGCGGCAACCCCTTCGGCTCAAACCACCTCACCGTCGACTACCCCGGCGGCGCCGTCGACGTCTCAAACCCCGCCCAGCTCAACCAGGTCCTCCGCCGCTACCCCGGCAAACCCACCCTCGTCTGGGGCGCCGTCATCCGAGACTTCGTGCACTTCAGCTCGACCGGACATTGACCGTGCCCGGTCTCGCACTCCAGCCAACTGCCGGCGCGCCGAGCGCAGCGAGGGGTCTACGCGCCGCGCCCGTTCCGCGCGGAACGTCCGGGCTGTCACGTAGAGTTCGCCGTCAATCCGTAAAAAGTGCCCCCGCGGCGGGTCTAAGCGCCCGGGGGCCGACACCGAGAGGACCCTCTCGATGCAGCAGCACCGTACCCCCGCCGGCGCCGTCGAACGCCTCACGATGACCGAGAGCGAGTGGCGCGACACGCCGCCCGCCGAGCGGCACACCAGCCCCGACGGGACCGCCACACGGCTCGTCGTCGACGCCCAGCAGCGGCCGACCCTCGTCGCGGCGGACATCGTCGCCGACGACGACCCCGCCGCCGGACGCTTCCTCACCGTCACCGTCGACGAGCTCGACGAGCTCTCCGCCGCCCTCCTCACCCGCGCCGAGCACGCCGCCGACCCCCGCGACCAACACCGCGCCCACCACCTCGACAACATCATCCGCAGCGGCGGCTGGCGCGAAGACGACCAGCGCATCATCCAGCTACCCGACAACGACAGCGACCGCGCGTTCCTCGCCACCAGCCTGCGCCGCGCCGGCCGCGCCCAACGCCTCATCGCGCTCGACCCCATCGACGCCCTCACGCTCGCCGACCGCCTCCACCCCAACCCATGACCGGCGGCCGCACCGTGCAGCAGCCCGCGGCCAGCAGCACGACCGTCACCGTGCGGGGCCGCAACTACGGCTACGCGAGCACGCGAGCGCTCTCGCAGCCGGCCAGCGTCGAAGCGGCGAATCAGGTCGAGCCGCCCGGCGGGCCTCGCACCCCACACGATCGCACCCTACGGGTGCAGGAGGGGATGCAGCGGCCCCGCACCAGGCGGGACCCGGACAGCACTGGAGGTCTCACATGATCCGCTCCCACACCGTCGTTGAGGCGCTGCCGTTCCTGCCCGTCGACGTCACCCCCGCCGAGCGCCAGACCGCCTTCTGGCGCATGAGCCCCGCCGAGCGCCAGGCGACCTACCACCGCGGCGAGCTCACCTTCGGCGAGTGCCTGCGCTGGGGCGCCCGGGCCCCCCACGAGCCGCCCTGCCTCGACGGCGAGTTCGAGTACATCGCCGCGCTGACGCCCGAGGTCGCCGAGGCCCGAGCGTGAGCACACGCGCCACCACGCCGCGACGTCGAGCTCGCGACACGCGCACCGTGTTCGCCTACCTCGCCGCCCTCGTGGGCCGTGACCCTGATGGGCTCCTCGAGCTGCGGGCGCGCCGGCCCGGAGGTATGACCCAGCGCTTCTACAGCGCGCGGGAGCTGAGGCGCGCCGCGGACGAGGTCCTCGCGCTCGCCGCGCGGACCGACGTGTACGTGGGCTGCCTGCCGCGTCGGCGGCGCGCCGGTGGCCGCGACGCCCTGCGCTCGGGCTGGGTGCTCTGGGTCGACTGCGACGACCAGGGCGCGGTCGACGCCCTCACCGCCTTTCAGCCACGACCGTCGATGATCGTCTGCTCGGGCAGCGAGGACCATGCCCACGCCTACTGGCCACTTCGCCGTCCCGCTGAGCCCGACGCGATCGCCGCCGCCAACCGACGTATCGCGCATGCGCTCGGCGCCGACGTCAAGTCCGCCGAGCCGGCGCGCATCCTCAGGCCGCCCGACACCCTCAACTTCAAGCACGACCCCGCCCGCGCGGTGACGCTCGAGCACCTTGATCTGACGCGGCGCTACGAGCTCGGCGACGTCGTCGACGGCCTCGCCGACTCGCCCGCAGTCGGCGCAGTGCCGGCACGCACGCCAGAGCCATTCCAACCCGGCCGCGGCGACGACCCGTTACTCGCGATCGCCCCCGCGGTGTACGTCGAGGCGCTGACCGGCCAGACACCAGGACGCGACCACAAGATCAGCTGCCCGTTCCATGACGACTCGACGCCGTCCCTGCACGTCTACTCAGAGCCCGAGCGGGGCTGGACGTGCTTCGGCTGCGGACGCGGCGGCTCGATCTTCGACCTCGCCGCCCAGCTCGACGGCACAACCCCCCGCGGCCGTGACTTCGTCCAGTTGCGTCGCCAGCTCGAGCAGCGCTTCGGGATCCCGGCGGACACACCGTGACCACCGGCGCCATAGACCACGGCGTCACCCTGGCCGCGCGTCTCGTGGCGATGGCAGCACGTTCCGCCAACGCGAACCCGACGCGTTCCGGTCCCGGGCCCCGGGGACGGCTCCCCGGCGACAGCCAGACCGCATCACATGTCGAGCACCCTCCTCGCGAGACCCGGGATGTCTAGCCCCCTCAAGCATCGCGCCGCCGGCGGGCGCCGCGCAAGCCGCTCGCTGACGCTCGGGCGACCCCGCTGGGGTTGCGCGCCGCCGCCCTATAGGCGGCGCCTAACTCGGGGACGTCAACCACCCGATCCCACAGGAGGGACCACACCATGAACAGCATCCAGCTCATCGGCCGGCTCACCCAGGACCCCGAGCTCCGCGAGACCAACAGCGGCAAGCCCGTCGGCAACCTGCGCCTCGCCGTCGACCGCCGCGACCGCGACGCCGACCCCGTCTACATCGACGTCGTCGTCTGGAACGGCCTCGCCGAGACGTGCGCGCAGTACCTGACCAAGGGCCGCCAGGTGGCCGTCACCGGCCGCCTGGAGTACCGCGAGTGGACGACCGACGACGACGCCAAGCGCTCCAAGCACGAGGTCGTCGCCGACCAGGTCGAGTTCCTCGCTCGCCCCAAGGACGACGCCGACGAGGCGGCGTGAGCGAGCGCGACACGAGCGCCCCGGCCAGCCGGCCGGGGCGCAGCGTCCTCACCATCGACCCGCGCGAGCTACGCAACCGGATCGGCCTGACACTCGACCGCGAACTCATCGGCGCGATCGACGAGCGCCGCCGCTCGAGCTGGCCGCTGTGTGCGACAATCCGCGCGCGCCGATAGAGCGGGTGGAACAACGGTCGCTTCGCGACATGGCTCAAGCGCTACGCGACTTCGATGGGGTGA
Organism: Solirubrobacterales bacterium; assembly: GCA_038231895.1. GTDB lineage: Bacteria > Actinomycetota > Thermoleophilia > Solirubrobacterales > Solirubrobacteraceae > JALYZC01. Next base: position 7,119 of record JBBSIW010000060.1, read on the forward strand.
TGTCGCTCTGGCGCGTCCCTGTTGCGCTTGGCACGTGGGTGGCCATTCGCGGCGTCCCGGTCGCTGCGGCTGTGGTCGTGGCCTTGGTGACGGTGCGCGGACGCGTCGCTGAGGCTGCCTTGAGCGCGCTTATCGCGTTGATCCTCGATTCGCTCGGTGGATCAGTGCGAGCGCGCTTGCCGTGGCAGTTCGTTGTCGCCCGACGCCTATGGACCTTCGAGCGTCCGAACCCTGCGACCGAGGTCTCGATCCTCGTTCCCTCCGAGGATGCGGATGGTGCTCGAAGGGCGCTCCGACGGGCGAGCTTCAGCCCGCAGCGCTTCAGTCTTCGTCTCGGCTCGCCGCCTGCCGACCGGCCGGAACTCGACCTTCAGCTCCGGGTGCAGGAACCAGCAATCTGGGCTCAATCGCGCTCAGACGAGCACCGGATCGAGCTCATCGTTCGTGTGCTACAGGGCGCGGGCATCCGTGCTCGGGTCGCTGGAGTTGATGTCGCGTCGAATCCAGCTGGCTCCGCAGATAACCGCGTCCCTTCGTGATCGGGTAGACGGCGGGATGACCTGTGCGCCTCCACCGCGAACCTGCCCAAGCTCGCCTTAGATCAGGCGTAGCCGGGCCGCCCCTCCCGAATTCATACCGAGGACCGATAGCCTCGCTTCCGGTGAAGCGCCAACCGAAGCCCGTTGTTGTGCCTGAACCCGGAGTTCTGCTGCGCCTGCAGCAACGATCCCGGACGCTCACGGCGATCCTGACCACGTTCGTGCTCTCGGCTGCGGGCGCGGCTGCCGTCGTACATGCCGACGTTGCCCTTGCGAAGGAGAACCGCGCTGACTCTTACGTCACCAGCGCAGGTACTCCTGGGACGCATCACGTGCAAAGCCTTCGGAAGCCGAGCGAGATACTGCATGAGTCAGACAAGGACCTCGACGGCTATACCGGTGGATCCTACTTTGAGCTCAGCTCGCTACATATCGCAAAGGGCACGCTTGATGCGGAAGGCCTTTGCTACAACATGCTGTACCGAAAGGCATTCAAGCTCGATGCTGCGGCTAGTAGCGTAGAGTCCTGCGATACATCCCAACCTGTTACGCGCGTGTCGCCGCCCGACGCTAATGGCATAGCTTACGTGAATAGACAACTGGATAGGATCGGTTACACGGTTGCCGAGTCAGTTGTGAGGCTGGGAGGAACCCACCGCGCGAGCAATATTTCTGAAACGGCCGCCCGAGTAGAGGCCAACTTTACGTGCTTGCCGAACAAAGCTGGTATCAAAGTCGCTGAGATCAACTCTGACGGCAAAGCTACGGTCACCGACTGCCCCGTAACTACCAAGTACGAGCATTTGGACTGGGGTGGTGGTGGTGATTTACCGCAGTACGCTTTGCGTGGTACAGGTATGAAGTATGCGCATGCTTATTATGGCTCAGACGTCGATGCCTTCACAGTTACTTTCCGGAAGCCGTCGCCCGGTCTTCATCTCCGACAAGCGTCCCATCCGCGGTGGCACTTGGTAAACGGCAGGCCTACTTGGCGGATCGGTAGCCTAAAGACAAACCTTGGTCGCGGACACTTCAGTAGGAACAAGTCGCTGGCGTTTAGCGTATATGTAGGCAAGCACGTTAGAGTTGGACGTCGGGTGTGCACGGACTTGGGGTATCTAGCAACCGCAGAGAAGTCCGGGGTACACTATATTGATAGACAGCATGAGAAGTGGTGTGTGAGCGTTCTCAGGCGTAAGCCTGGTCGCTACACTCGCTACCGTGGCCCTTCTACGCACTAGCGATATAGCTATAGCTTGTTTATAGGATGGGCACGAGCACGCCGCGGTTCTCGGCGGGTGATCTGGCTGCTTCGTTCGGAAGCGACGTTTCCACCAGTCCTCGTGAGTCCCTCGGATCAGCAGTCTCGCCCCGAGAGACCATTGTCGGTTCGGCTATAGAGACCTCGTTCAACCCGCCCGATTGGTGCCCCGTGGCCGCGGGCCAGCTTCGCAAGGCTCGCCTTGACCGAGCCATAGTTGACTGGGCCGTCCAGCTTGCGCTCAACCGCTAGCTGGGCCTCCTCGACGCCGAAGGGATCGTCAGTGAAGTCATCGAGGGCAGCGAGGACAGCGCGCTCAACTGAGCCATAGCGGGCGCGTCGCGGTTCGCGCCGCTCCGGCTTCCAACTCACCGCCTCCTTCGAACTCAGGCGCTGGGCCAGCCGTTCGGCGAGACCAGCGACGTGTCACGCAGCGACTACGTCGAGCAGGTCCTCCACGCCGCGCTCGAGCGCGAGCACCCCCACCTCCCCGACGACTGGACGCCCGAGCGCGCCGCCAAGCAGCGCTTCGAGCGCCTCCAGCGCTACCGCATCACCGGCCGCTGAACACCGCCGCAGCACGGCGAGCGCCCGCTCCGGCGGGCTCTCGGCATGGTTCTCGATGATCCTCGGCCCGCCCGACGACCGACGCACATCCTGACCACCCCCGCCGGTAGCGTCGCGCGCCGTGCAGCGCATCGAGCTCCCCGCCCCCGACGTCGTCGTCGACGGCGCCCCGATCGACTCCTGCACGCTGCTCGGCTACGCCGGCGCCCACCAGCTCACCCTCTCCACCACCCTGGCCGCCCTCGGTATCGAACTGCACTCCAGCTACCTCGGCCACCACGACGCAGCGA
>JBBSIW010000061.1:0-9749 GCA_038231895.1 Solirubrobacterales bacterium
CGGCCAGCCCCGCGCCCGCCAGAGCCTCGCGCCCGAGGTGAGCGGCCGCCAACCGGCGCGTCGCGGCGACGCGTACGAGTTCCGGCGTGGCCACGGGGCTCATCGTACCGGCGGCTTCCCGGCCGCCGGACGGGTTGTATAGGAAGGAAAACAGATCGGGCTTTGTATGATTCGCACCCTTAGCGATCCGCACACGACGGGAGAGTCGATGAGCCAGACCGACGAGCTGCTTGCCAACAACGAGGCCTACGCCGAGAGCTTCGACAAAGGCAACCTGCCCCTGCCTCCCGCCCGCAAGATCGCGATCGTGACCTGCATGGACGCCCGCCTGAGCCCCTACGTGATGCTCGGACTCACCGAGGGCGACGCCCACGTCATCCGCAATGCCGGCGGCGTGGTGACCGACGACGAGATCCGCTCGCTGGCCATCTCCCAGCGGTTGCTCGGCACCGAGGAGATCGTCCTCATCCACCACACCGACTGCGGCATGCTCACCTTCACCGACGATGAGTTCCGCTCCCAGGTCCAGGCGGACACCGGGATCAAGCCGCATTGGTCGGCGGAGTCTTTCGCCGACCTCGACGAGGACGTCCGCCAGTCGATCGCCCGCGTCAAGGCCAGCCCCTTCATCCCCCACACCGACGAGGTCCGCGGCTTCGTCTACGACGTGGAGACGGGCAAGCTGCGCGAGGTGAGCTGACCCTCAGCCGGCTTCACTCGTCCACGGGGACCGGGGCCACGCCCGGCGCCTGGCCGCCGGTCCGCACGTCGTCGAAGCCGGTGGCATGCAGCAGCCCCCCCACGGTCGTCGGTCGAAGGCAGAGCCGATTGAGGCCATCGAGAAGCTCCGGCAGCACCTCCACGGCGTGCTCGAGGTACCGCTGCCCGTCATGGGCCAGGATGATCGCGCCCGGACGTACTTCGCGCAGCATCTGGGCCACGCCGCCGGCCGGGTCGCGCAGGATGAACTGGTCGAGGGTGCCGTGCCAGCCGATGGTGGCCTCGCCCATTCCATCCGCGATGCGGCTGATATCGCCGCTGAAGAGCCCGAACGGCGGGCGAAACCAGCGCGGGCGAACGCCCAGCTGCTCGATCGTCTGCATGCCGGCCTGCAGCTCGGCGGTCTCCTGATCGAGCGGAAGCTGCGTCAGGCGGGGGTGCCCGTAGGTGTGATTTGCGAGCTCGTGACCGGCTGCGATCTCTCGACGGGCAAGCTCGGGGTATTGGGTGACGAACCTACCCAGCAGGAAGAAGGTCGCGTGCACGCCGCGAGCGGCAAGGATGTCGAGCACCTGTGGGGTGAAGACCTCCGAGGGCCCATCGTCGAACGTGAGCGCCACGAGCCGCTTGCCCGTGCGCACCGAGGCAATCGCCGCGTTGGACGCCACGTAGCTGTGGAAGTAGTTGAGCCTGTCACGGACCGGTGGCACGAGGTCTCGCGCGCGCAGCGTCGCCACGCGATCGTGATCGCCGTCGACGACGTGCACGTGCCCGCTGCAATCGGTCGTCACGCCCGCAGGCCCAGCCAGCGCCGCGCCGCGGTGCTGGCCGCGCGACTCGCGGAGGAAGCGCCCGCTGCCGGTGAACGCCTGGAGGCGGTCGTTGCCGCGGTCGGCGACGAACACGTTGCCCTGCGGATCGACGGCCACGCCCTGGGGACCGTGAAAGCGCCGCGGTCGCGACCCGGCCTTGCCCCAGGCGCGCTCGAAGCGCGCGGTGGAGGAGAAGACCTGAACCCGGTCATTGCCGGTGTCGGCGACCACGACCTTCCCGTTGGACTGCACGGCGACGCCGCCGGGGCTCTCGAGCTCTCCATGCCGCCGGCCGGAGCGGCCGATGATCAGGGTGGGCTCGCCCCCGGTGGGTCGAAACCGCTGCACGCGGTCGTTTCCGGTGTCCGCCACGTAGAGGTCGCCGCCGGGTTCGAACGCCAGCGCGGTCGGATAGTTGAACTGCCCCGGAGCCGAGCCGAGCGAGCCCCAGTCCCGCAAGACCTGGCCATTGGGGGCGAACTCCACGATGCGGTGATTGCCGCTGTCGGCGACGTACACGTCTCCCTGCGCGTCGACCGCGACTCCCGCCGGCTGGGAGAGCTGACCCGGGCCGCTGCCGGGAGATCCCCACGAGCCGCGGAAGGTGCCGCCGGGCGAGAACTGCTCGACGCGCCCGTTGCCGGCGTCGGCGACGTAGATGTTGCCCGCGGCATCGGTGGCCACGCCGGCGGCGTCTGCCAGGTTGCCCGGGGCCGCGCCCCGAGAGGCGAAGTAACGCGCGACCGTCAGGGAGCGCCGCGTGGCCGCAAGCGCCGGGGAGAGGCCCACGAGGACCGTCAGCACCGCAGCCAGCAGCGCCACGAGCAGCGCTGGGCGGCCGCGAGCCAGCCTCCGTGGATGCGATCGAGGATGGGTCATCAAAGAGGGTCCGTACGCGACTGGCCCGGACGGGGCAAGATACCGCTCCCCCGCAGCCCATCCGCCGGTGCGGGCCCGGCTAGATTGTCGGCCATGCCCGTGCACGTGGTCGCGACCATCGGCGTGTACGGGTTCGGCCTGGACACGTTCCTCGACGCTTTGGGCGCGGGCAACGTTGGCCTCGTGCTCGACGTCCGCCAGCGCCGGGGGGTCAGAGGCAGCCACTACGCCTGGGCGAACGCGGTGCGCCTGCAGCGTGCCCTGGCCCAAGCCGGCATCGCCTACCGCCACCACAAGGAGCTTGCGCCCACGACCGAGCTGCGCCAGCTCCAGTACCGGGAGGACGCAAGGATGGGCGTCGGCAAGCGCTCACGGGTGGTGCTCGCCGCCGAGTATCGAGCGCGCTACGTGCATGAAATCCTCGACCGCGCGGACCTCAACCCCGTCGTCGCCGACCTGCCGACCGACCGGGCATCAGCGCTGCTGTGCGTCGAGCGCGACCCGGAGGCGTGCCATCGCTCGCTCATCGCCGAGCGGTTGGCGAGCGAGCAGGGCATCCACGTCGTCCACCTCCGCCCCGACGTCGTGAGCTGAGCGCGGCCTGACCGCGGCCGTGGCGCTCAGGCAGTCGGCACGTGGCCGTCGAAGACGACCTCGATCGAGTCGCGCACCTTGAGCGCCCCCATCAACCCCTTATAGGGCTTGATGCCCCACTCGCTCTGAGTGAGAGGGATGGTGCCGGCGACGTGGCCGTCCGCGCCCAGCGTGAACTCGGCGCTGACCGTTGCACCGTTGCCGGCCATGGTCAGCTCTCCGCTCGTGGAAAGGCGGCTGCCGTCACCGTCGACCTCGACCGCGTTGGAGCGGAACGTGATCGCCTGCCCTCCCAGCACCTTCTCGTCGATGTTCTTGCGAATGTCGGCTCGGTCCTTGTCGGTCAACGGCTTCATCCCGCCGACGCCCTCGCGCGCGTGCAGCGAATGCGGGTCGGCGTTGAGCTCCAGCGTTGACTGCCCGTCATCCTCGGCAACGACGAGCGTCGCATCCCACTGCGTAACCTCGAAGACGAGGTCGTGGCCAGCCTTGGACGCCATGCCTTCCCGATACGTCTTGACCTGAAGGGCGCCGTCGCTTGGCCCCAGCCGATGAGCTCCCGTCTGCATCGCCACGGGCGCATCCTACTTCGCCGCGCGTAGGGGTGGCGACTGCAGAGGGCCGATAGGCTCAAGGCCGCGTGCAGAGGTCGTTTCATTGATGCTCGGAGCCGCTCAGAACCACACGCTCTGGGAAGTCCTGCTGGGCGTGGGCGCGCTCCTCGTGGTCCTCGTCGTCTTTCTCATGAGGCGGTTGGTGGCGTTCCTCGCGGTGTTCGAGGCGAGGGCCAAGGGGCTGGTGGAGCTTCGCGAGCAAGCGTCGGCCAACCAGGCGGCCGTCGACCAGCTCGCGGCCAGCGGGCAGGCGCTCGAGGAGATCAGGAGCGAGGTGCATCCCCCCGACAACGGCCCCGAGCAAGAGCAGGCTCGTTGACCACCGCGCTTCCCTGGCGCCGCCCTCGCGCAATCACTCGAGCAGCTCGGGAGCCATCCACAGGAAGCCGATGACCACGAAGGCGAAGAGGGCCACGACCCCGGCAGCGTGCGCCCAGCCCGCTTCGGCGAAGGCAAGCAGGCCGGTCCCGAGCACGAGCGAGCCGATCGCCGTACGCCCAAGCCACCCAGGGCTCCAGGTAGGCAGCAGGCTCGCGGACCGTGAAGCTTCAGGCGCGCGCTCCTCGGCTTCGCCGAGGCCGCCCCGCAGCGTCAGCCGGAACAGGAGCAGCAGCGAGGGGAAGAGGATGATCCCGCCGCCCACGATGGCGACGATGATCGCCACCAGCACGTCGTGGGGCGCGGCCGCTCCCCGCACCGTCAGGCCCGGGAGCAACTGCGGCTGCTGCGCCAGTGCCCAGCCCGCCACGATCGCCGCGACGGCGAGCCCGGCGGTGTAGCGCGCCGGCTCGAACCGCCGGCGCAAGACGAGTGCGAGCGTCCCGGCTCCGGCCAGCGCCGAGAGGATCAGGACGGGCAGTCCGCTGCCGCTCACGAGCTCGCGGAAGAGCCGGTGGGCATCCTCGTCGAGCACGACGAGACCGCCGATCGCCAACACACCCGTGACCGCCCCCGCGCCGAGCGCCCGCTTGCGGAAGGGCGCCACGAGGTCGCTCGCCTCGCGCCGGACCGCGTCGCCGCACAGCCAGACCGCGGCGATGTAGGCCGAGAAGGCCACCGACAGGGCGCCGATGAACACCGAGGTCGGGTTCAGCCAGCTGGTGAACAGGTCTCCGGCGGCGTTGCCGTACGGGACTCGCGCGGATGCGATGCCCCCGATGGCGGCACCCAGCGCAAACGGGGTGAGGATCGAGGAGAACGCCGAGGCGGCGTCGATGCGGCGCATCTCCCTGGCCTCGGAGGTGCCCGAGCGCACTGCGTAGGCCGCCCCGCGGACGATGATCCCCAGCCCGGCCAGGACGAGCGGGATCGACAGCGTCGAAGCCAGCGACCCCAGTGCCGCCGGGTACGCGGTCCACGCCACCGTCAGGACGAAGATCAGCCAGACGTGGTTAGCCTCCCACACCGGCGCCATGGCCTCGTGGGCGTGCTCGCGGATCCGCTCGCCCTGCTCGGTCGGTCGCGCGGTCACCTGCCAGATCGCCGCGCCGAAGTCCGCCCCGGCCAGCACGATGTAGAAGACAAGTCCGATCAGGATGAAGATCATCGGGACTTCGGCCAGGGACATCCCGCGCTCCTCCTACGCGGTGCCCGCGCCGGACTTCACCGGGTCCGCCGCCGCCTCGATCGGCTTGCGGGCCAGTCGACGCAGAAGCCAGACCACGCCGATGCCGACGACGATGTAGATCGCCCACAGGCCCGCATAGCCGATGGGGATGCCGCCGGCCCCCGTCACCGCCTGCGAGGTCGGCATGACGCGGTAGACGACCCACGGCTGGCGTCCCACCTCGGTCGTCACCCAGCCGCAGATCAATGCCACGACGGACAGCGGCCCCGCCGCGGCGAGCGCCCGGTAGAACCAGCGCGACTCCGGCAGCCGTCGCCGCCGTACGCGCACGATGAGGGCGAACGCGCTCAGGCCCGCAAGCAGGGTTCCGATGCCGACCATCGTCTGAAACACGACACGAACGACGTTGACCGGCGGCCGCTGCGAAGGCGGCACGGCATCGAGGCCCTGCACGCGGGCGTTGGGGTCGTGGGCGGTCAGCAGCGAGAGCCCCTTCGGAATGGGGATGCCGAAGCGAACTTCGCCGTCGTGATACCAACCGAGCACGTGCAACGGCACGCCTCGCGCCGTCTTTCCCACGCCCTCGAGCGCCGCCAGCTTCGTCGGCTGCTCCTTGGCGACCTCGCGAGCCGCCCAGTCGCCCACGAGCAGCTGGACGGGCGAGGCGAGGGCGGCGATGGTCAACGGGATGACCAGGGCCGTGCGCTCGTAGCGGCCCCAGCGACCGCGCAGGCGTGCGATCGCGTAGGCACCGGCGGTGACGAACCCCGTCACGATGTAGCCCGCGATGTACATGTGCACGAGCTCGTGCCAGAGGTAGGAGTTGCCAAACAGCGCATCGACGGTGTGGATGTCGACCGCGCGACCGTGGCTGAGCCGAAAGCCCCCCGGATGGTTCATCCACGCGTTGACGGCGATGACCATGAGCGAGCCCGTAAAGCCGGTGATGACGATCGGGATGGCGCTGAGCATGTGCATCCGCGGGGAGAGGCGGTCCCATCCGTAGACGTAGATCCCGATGAAGATGGCCTCGATGAAGAACGAGAAGCCCTCGATGGCGAAGCCCAGACCGAACACGCCACCGAATGTGGCCGTGAAGTTGGGCCACAGCAGCCCCATCTCGAAGCTCAGGATCGTGCCGGTGATCGCGCCGACGGCGAACAGGGCGACCATGACCTTGCTCCAGCGCTGCGCGATCGTGCGGTAGAGCGGATCGCCGGTGCGGTGGTGCATCCACTCCATCAAGAGCACCATCGCCGGGAAGGAGATGCCGAAGCACACCAGCGGGATGTGCACCATGAACGAGAGAGCCTGCATCTGGCGGGCCTCGAGCAGGTGGTCCTGCTGGACGGGCCCGAGCGCCTGCGCCATCTGGACGAGCGAAGAGAGAATCACGGGCCCCACTGCACTTCCGGCGCCGGCACAAGCATGCCGATGCGCCCCTGGCCGCGCGCCTCAGTCAGACCCAGCCGCTCGTGGAGCGGTCGGGTCTGGGCTGTTATCGCTCGCATGCTCGCGGGCGATGAAGTCCTCGATCGCGGCGACGTCGCTGCGGGCGCGCTCAGCCACGCGCAGAAGATCGCCCATCGTCGCGATCTCCTCGATCTGCTCGCGGATGAACCACTGCACGAACTGCTCCGAGGTGTAGTCACCCTCGTCGCGGGCGGTCGCGGCCAACCCGTTGATCTGGTCGGTGACCCGCCGCTCCTGCTCGAGGGCCAAGCCAATCGGCTCGACGAAGTCGGCGAAGCGCGAGCGCGGCGCCACGACGCCCGGAGTGGTCACCTCGGCGTCGGTGTCGACCAAGAACTGGATCATCATCATCGCGTGGTCGCGCTCCTCGAGCGCCTGGCGATAGAAGAACCGCGCGAGCTGTGGCAGCGCCTCGGCGTCGTAGTACACCGCGCAGGCCACGTACTGCTGGTGGGCGGCGAACTCGTTGGCGATCTGCTCGTTGAGCCGAGCGACGAACGCAGGGGCAGGGGCCATGAACGGCAGGGTATCGCGCTTAGGTTGCCTAACATGGTGCGCGTATGGCGACGCCCGTCAAGGCCAAGAAGCGCTGCTGCAAGGATCGCCCTCGCTGCAAGCGCTGTCCGGTCGTGCTCAAGAGGCTCGAGCGCGCCGGCCTCGCTCACCGCACCGGGAAACGCACCTACGAGCTCGAGGCCGTGAAGAAGAAGCAACTGCGCAAGGCCCGCGCCGCTTGAGCCAAGCCCCGGCGAGTCGCACCAGCGTCTCCACGCTGGGCTGTTCTTCGACCTCGTCTTCGTCTTCACCCTGACGCAACTCACGAGCGTCCTGGTAGGCGAGCCGAGCTGGAAGGGGCTGGCGCAGGTCTCGCTCATGCTCGGCGTGATCTTCTGGATGTACGGCGGCTACGCGTGGCTGACCAACTCTGTCGCGCTCGATCGCGTGACTCGACGGCTCACGCTGCTGGGCGGCATGGGCGGCTTCTTGATCGTCGCGCTCGCGATCCCGGGCGCGTTCTCGGGCAGCGGAGCGACGTTCGGACTGGCCTACTTCGCGGTCGTCCTCGTGCACCTGGGCATGTTCGCTCGCTCCTCACAGCTCACGGCCGCCCAGGCGATCCACGGCCTGGCGCCCTTCAACCTGTCAACCGCGCTGCTCGTGCTGGCGGGTGGGATCGCCGGCGGCAGCGTCCAGTACGTCCTGTGGGCGACCGCGTTCCTGGTCGAATGGGTCTCGCCGAAGCTGATCGACGACTCGGGGTTCGCGATCGAGCCCGGCCACTTCGTTGAGCGCCACGGCCTCGTGGTGATCGTGGCGATCGGAGAATCGGTGGTGGCCATCGGGATCGGCGCGGCGGGACTCCCCGTCGACGCCGGGCTGGCGGCGGCGGCCCTGCTCGGGCTGGCCCTGAGCGCTTGTCTATGGTGGTCGTACTTCACCGGCGACGACGCAGCCGCCGAGCGGGCGATGAGCGCTGCGCCGATGCAGATGCGGCCGAAGCTGGCCATCGACGCGTTCGGCTACTGGCACCTCCTCATCCTGCTCGGGATCGTCGCCATCGCGGCCGCCCTGAAGAAGGCGACCGGCCACGCCTTCGATCCGCTGCCCGAGGCGCAGGCGATCGCCCTCGGCGGCGGCGCCTTCCTCTTCCTGCTGGGCGAGGCGCTGTTTCGACGCACGCTCGCCATCGGAGGGCAGAGCGGTCGCGCGATCGCGGCTATCCTTGCCCTCGCGACGATCCCGATCGGCAGCCAGGTCGCCGCCGCCGCGCAGATCACGGCGCTGGTGGGCCTGTTCGTGATCATGCTGCTCGTCGAGGGGACGACGGATCGGCCTCCGGCCCGCCCCGCCCCTTTGACCGCCCCGCTCAGGCCGGAAGCTCCCACTGCATGCCTTCGAAGCGACCGAAGTCCCGGTCGAAGGAGATGACCGTCGCATCGTGCTCGAGCGCGAGAGCGGCCAGATGTGCGTCGCTCACGAGGTTTCCCGCCGTTCCGGTCTGCACGAGGAGGCCCCTCAACAGAGGAAGGTGACGTCGCGTGGGCTCGACGATGACCGTCTGCGGGGAGCCAAGCCACGCCTCGATGGTGGAGCCCGCCTGCTGGCCCGTCATCGGGCGTGGGAAGACGGCCGGGTGCGTCGCCAGTCGCAGGAACGTGAGCAGCACCATCCACGCAAACCCCACCACCTCACCACCCTCCAGCGCCTGGACGAGCCACTGCCGGCTTGCGCTGTGCTCGCGCGACCGCGCGTTGACCGCGTGCAGCAGCACATTGGCATCGACAAGGAGCACGAAGTCACTTGCCCTGCGAGAGCCCGCGGGCGCGATCCTGGTCCTCAAGCTCCCCTGCAAGCTGGAGCGCCTTCGTGACATCCACGAGCGCCTCGCCCATGTCGTAGGAGTCAAAGCGGAGGCCCGCGCTGCGGCGCCGGGGCGCTGCGCCCGCCCGGATCGCCTCGTTGACCGCCTGCTTGAACGTCAAGCCCTTCTCCTGCATCGCACGCTTGAATGAGCAGGTCGACGTCCGAGTGCCAGTTTCTTCGACCTGGCACGGCGCAGGCGAGCAGCGTGGGGAGCGGCTCGCGGCGGAGCACTGAGTCGAGAACGAGGTCCGTTGTTACTCAGGCACTCAGGCTAGGTTGCCGACAGCGTCGAGCTGCGCGGGACGGCTTTGCAAGACGCGATTCAGCAGTGAGGTCGGACCGGCCTGGCAACGAACTAACGGCGTATGGGCATGGACAGTGAGAAGCTCTCCCAGCGCACCCGCCAGCTCGGGCACGACCGCACGTTTCGCACGTCCGAGACCAACTTCGTGGAGGCTGCTCGCCGCTGCCTGGACCCTGAGCGATACGAAGTAGCCGACCGTCCCCGCGACCTTCTGGAGTGCTTCGGCACGGAGGTGGGCCTACGCGCCCTCGGCCTTCAGCCGGAGGCCTCAATCACTTCTCGTCAGTTTTCCTCGCCGGCTTCGCTTGGCGGCCTGCGGCCGGGTGAAAACTGGGGGATGATGCGGGGCGTCGTTCGCTGACGTCGTCTTCTTCTTGGTGCTCTTGAGCCCGTGGTTCAGTTTGACGTGGGGGCCTCGCCCG
>JBBSIW010000062.1:0-9670 GCA_038231895.1 Solirubrobacterales bacterium
CGCTGCGGACTGGAGTGGTACCGGGTGGAGTCAGACGTGGGAATGATGGGAGGCCTGGGCGCCCACGAGTACATGGCACCGTGCGCGGCGGGCGAGAACCAGGTGGCGCTGGCTCCGGGCTACGCGGCCAACCTCGAGATCGCCACGGCGCAGGCCGCGCCTATCCCGCTGGAGGCGGCGACAGATGCTCCCGTGGAGGTCCACACGCCGGGCCTGACCACGGTGGAGGAGGTCTCGGGAGCGCTCGCGATCGCGCCCGGCGGGTTGCTCAAGGCCTTCCCAGTGATGGTCGACGGGCGCGGCCTGGTGCTCGCGGTCGTGCGCGGCGACCACCAGGTGAACGAGATCAAGCTCCGCAACGCTCTCGGGGCGGCGTTCCGGCCCGCACGCGAGGAGGAGGTCGCAGCGCTCGGGCCGGGCGGCTTCCTGGGCCCGGTCGGGGCACAGGTGACGGTCGTGCTCGATGCCGCGGTCTCGAGCGATGACGGCCGGGCCGGCTACGTCACCGGTGCCAACCGGCCCGATGTCCATCTCCGCGGTGTGCGGCCGGGTCGCGACTTCGCGTTCGAGGCCGTCGACATCCGGCGCGTCGAGCCCGGCGACCTCACCGCAGGCGGAGGGGCGATCCGCATCGAGTCCGCCATCGAGATCGGCAACATCTTCAAGCTCGGCACGCGCTACTCAGAGCCGCTGCACGCCACCTACCTCGACGAGTCCGGCGAGGAGCGGCTGGTGTGGATGGGGTCCTACGGCATCGGCCCCGCGCGGATCGCCGCCGCCGCGGTGGAGCAGCTCGCCGACGAGCACGGCATCTGCTGGCCGCGGGCCCTCGCACCCTTCGACGTCGAGATCGTCGCCCTGGGCAAGCCCGGCGCGCCGGAGCGCGAGCTGGCCGAAGGGCTGTACTTCGAGCTGTCGGAGGCCGGCCTCGAGGTGCTCTACGACGACCGGGCCGCTGGGGCGGGGGAGAAATTCGCCGATGCCGAGCTGGTCGGATGTCCGCTTCGGGTGACCGTGGGACGGCGGACCCAGGAGAGCGGCGAGCTCGAATTGCAGATCCGACGGGGAAGGGAGGCGCGCTCGGTCGGTCTCGAGGGCGCGGCGGAAGCAGTGAGGCGGCTGTGGCGAACGCTCCCCTAGAGCCCACGGGGCGCGAGCAGGGTCGCGAGCGGCGCGCCGACCGCGTGGAGCGCGCACGGCTGACCACCCGCCGGCTCTTCGGGCTCGACCGCTCCGGGCCGCCTCCGCCCGAGACGCTCGCGGGCCATCCACTCAACCCGTGGACGATCCCCAACGCGATCGGGTTCGTCCGCCTCGCCTTGATCCCCGTGTTCGTGCTGGTCGCGTTTGACACCCGCGACGGCCGCACCGCACTGGGCGCGGCGATCTTCGCGGTGATCGGCTGGACGGACTACCTCGATGGGATCGCGGCCCGCGTCACGGGCCAGTACAGCCGGCTCGGCGCACTGCTCGACCCGCTCACGGATCGCCTGCTCGTGCTCAGCGGGGTCGCGGTGTGCTGGCACTACGAGCTGCTGCCGCGCTGGGCGCTTGGCGTTCTGGTGGGCCGGGAGCTGCTCATGCTGGGGCTCGCACGCTTCGGGCTCAAGCGGGGCATCGAGCTGAAGATCAACTGGCCCGGCCGGCTCGGCGTGTGGTGGACGATGGCGGCGCCGTTCTGGGCGATGCTCGACGTCGACGTGCTCGCCAAGCTCGGCCTGTACGTGGGCCTCGCCCACGCGCTTGCCTCGACCGCGATGTACCTGCGCGACGGAATCGGTCAGCTGCGGGTTCAGCGTGGCGCCGCGCTGCCCTGACGCCCCGGTGCGGGCTGCTGCCCTCGTGCAAAGCCTCAAGCTCAGCTTGACCCTCGCTCCGACGGGGGTATACTCGCGCCTCGCTTTTCCAGCTGCAGGAGATGGCATGGACGACACCTTTCCCGATCTCGGCTCACTCTCCGACCAGGAGCTCAAGGACGTGATCGCGCGGCTCACCGAGCAGGAGCTCGAGATCTCCTACCGGCGACGCATCCTGCACGGGCAGATCGACATCCTGCGGGCCGAGCTCGTCAATCGGCTTCGCAAGAAGCACGAGGGTGGCGAGGACGTCCTCAGCATCACCGACGTCAATCGGCTCACGGATATCCTCGCCGGCAAGGTCCCCGCCCCCGGCGAGGAGTAGCCGGGGCCGAGTGGGGGGCTCCTCGGTGGCTGTGCATTGCCCGGAGTGCGGCTTCGTCAACGACGAGGGCGCCAACTACTGCCAGAAGTGCGGGAGCTACCTCGGCGGCTCCGAGGGCGACCGCGAGGCCACGACCGCCACCTACCGGGTCGATGAGACCGGCGAGATCCAGCCCGTAGAGATCGAGGACGTGGTCGCCACCGGCGCGGCGCTGGTGATCCGCGCCGGCGGGGGTCGCGTGGGGGAGAGCTTTGGCCTCACCGGCGAGCGCATGTCCGTGGGGCGCCGCCCGGATGCCGACGTCTTTCTCGATGACGTCACCGTGTCACGCGACCACGCTGTGATCGTGCGCCGGGGAGGCGAGTACTTCCTCGACGACCTCGGCTCGCTCAACGGCACCTACGTCAACCGCCAGCGGGTCGACTCACGCAAGCTCGAGGACGGCGACGAGCTCCAGATCGGCAAGTACAAGCTCACCTACCTCGCGCGCTAGTGGCCAAGGCCGAGGATCCGCCCATCGAGCTGCCCAATGTCGAGGCGCCCGAGCCCGACGGGCGTGGCGCCGCGCCCGGCAAGGCGATGACGATCGGGGCGGTGTGCAAGGCGCTCAAGCAGGAGTTCCCCGATGTGTCGATCTCCAAGATCCGCTACCTCGAGGACCAGAAGCTCCTCACGCCGCGCCGGACGCGCGGCGGGTACCGCCTCTACTCCGTGCGCGAGGTGGCCCGGCTACGCACGATCCTGCGCCTTCAGCGCGACGAGTTCCTCCCCCTGCGCGTGATTCGCCAGGAGCTGGCCTCCGGTCGCGGTGCCTCGGAGGCCGCCAGTGCGAGTGGGGCCGAGGGACGCCCGGTTCGACGGAGCCCTGTGAACGTGCGCGACGACGGCACGCTCTATCCCCTGGCGGACGTGCTCGAGGACACGCGGGCCGACGCCAAGCTGGTGTCCGACCTCGAGGACTACGGAGTGATCAAGGGGGAGGTGCGCGCCGGAGTCCGCTACTACGACGAGACCGAACGCGAGATCATCCGGGCGGTCACCGAGCTCGCGCGCCACGGCGTGGGCGGGCGCAACCTCAGGGTGTTTCGCACCTCCGCCGACCGCGAGGCTGCCCTGCTCGAGCAGATCCTCGCCCCGGCGCTGCGCTCGCGCGATCCCGACAAGCGCAGGGAGGCCATCGAGACGCTAGAGAACCTCGTCGCAGTCGCCACGCACCTCAAGCACCTGCTGCTGATCCGGGACCTGCGCAAGATCGCCGGCTAGTGGTCTAGTGGACCTGCGGCGCTATGTTCGCGACATCCCCGACTTCCCCGAGCCGGGGATCGTGTTCAAGGACCTCACGCCCCTGTGGCTCGATCCGGCGGCGCTCGATCACACCGTTGACGCCCTGGCTCAGTACGCCCGCTCCCGCCGGGCCGAGCTGGTGCTCGCCGCCGAGGCGCGCGGGTTCATCGTCGGCGCGGCGCTGGCCCGCGAGGTAGGAGTGGGATTCGTGCCGGCCCGCAAGCCCGGAAAGCTGCCATCCGGCACCGTGAGCGCCGAGTACGCGCTCGAGTACGGGGTGGACGCGCTCGAGCTCCACAGCGACGCCTTCGCTGACGGCGCACGTGTGCTGGTGCATGACGATCTCCTGGCCACGGGCGGCACCACGAAGGCGATCGTCGAGCTCGTCGAGCAGCTGGGCGGGGAGGTCGTGGGCTGCGCCTACATCGTCGAGCTCGCCTTCCTGGGCGGACGCGAGGCGCTGGCCGGCCACGACGTGCACGCGCTGGTGCGCTACGACGGCGAGTAGGTGCCGTGAGCGTCGAGCGCCCCCCACCGGAGATGAGCTGGTGGGGCTGGGGGGACCCCGACAGGCCGTTTTCGCTGCCGCACAGCGCCGCCGAGCTGCTGCGCCGCGAGATCGGGATCGGCGAGCTGCGCCGTCCGCCGGTGGCACTGGAGGACGTACACCTCCGCGAGCCTGCGCTCCCAGCCGGCCTGCGCGACAAGCTGGTCGGTGCCGCAGGCGCCGACAGCGTCCGCGACGACCGCCTCGGGCGCGTTCTGCACGCGGCGGGCAAGGGCTACGGCGATCTCGTGCACCAGCGCTCGGGACAGTGCGAGCAGGCGCCCGACGTGGTGGTCGCGCCGAGCTCACATGAGTCCGTCCGCGATGTGCTGGAGGTCTGCGCCGACGCTGCGGTCGCGGTCGTGCCCTTCGGCGGAGGCACGAGCGTGGTGGGCGGAGTCGCGCCCATGCGGGGAGCGTTCCCCGCCGTGATCTCGCTTGACCTGCACCGCCTCGACGCGCTGTGCGCCATCGACGAGCGATCGCTCATCGCGGTCTTCGAGCCCGGAGTGCGGGGCCCCGCGGCCGAGGCGCTGCTTGCCCGGCGCGGGCTCACCCTCGGCCACTTCCCACAGAGCTTTCAGTACGGGTCGCTCGGGGGGTTCGCCGCGACCCGCTCGGTCGGCCAGGCCTCCACCGGTTACGGGCGCTTCGACGAGCTCGTGGTCGGCCTGCGCTGCGCGGCTCCCGCCGGAGACGTGAGCCTGGCCGCCGTGCCGGCGTCCGCGGCCGGCCCCTCCGTCCGCGAGCTGATCGTCGGCTCGGAGGGGACGCTGGGCGTCATCACCCAACTCGCGCTGCAGGTCCGGCCACGGCCACGGGCTCGGCGGTATGAGGGCTGGATGTTCGGCAGCTTCGCCGAGGGCGCCGAGGCCCTGCGCAGCCTCGTGCAGCGCAGCGAGCCGCCCGATGTCGCGCGGCTATCCGACGAGGTGGAGACCCGCGTGTCGAGTGCCCTGGCAGGCGGCGGGGCGAAGGCCGCGGCCGGCCGCGTCTACCTCCGCGCCCGCGGGTATACCGCGGGCTGCGTCGTCATCGTGGGGTGGGAGGGGTCGCAGGAATCGGTGCGTCTCCGGCATGCCCACGGCGCCCGCGTGCTGCGCCGTGCCGGGGGACTGCCGGTGGGGAGGGGGCCGGGCGTCTCATGGGAGCGCAGCCGGTTCGCCGCCCCCTACCTTCGCGACGACCTGCTGGAGCGGGGGGTCATGGTCGACACGCTCGAGACGGCCACCACCTGGTCCAACCTGCTCGTGCTCCACCGCGCGGTCACCGACGCGCTCCATGGAGCGCTCGCGGCGCGCGGGACTCCGGCGCTGGTCATGTCCCACGTGTCCCACCTCTATCCCACTGGAGCGTCGCTGTACTTCACCTTCCTCGCTGCGCAGGAGGTCGACCAGCCGTTGGAGCAGTGGCGGGCCGCCAAGCAAGCCGCGAGCGAGGCGATCGTCAGCGCCGGGGGCACGATCACCCACCACCACGCCATCGGGCGCGATCACGTCCCGTGGCTGGCGGCGGAGATCGGACAGCCGGCCGTGCGCGCCCTGGAAGCGGCCAAGGCCGCGCTGGATCCGTCGGGAATCATGAACCCGGGCAAGCTGCTGCCCGAGCGCGGCGATCAGCCGGTCTGAAGCTTGCCTCGCAGTACGATCGCGCCCGGCCGCGTCGGCACCTTCCCGCGGGTCACCTGCTCCTTGGTGACGACCAGGGACTGGAAGCTGCGCGCGTCCTGGGGCAGCACCCCCTGAGTGACGAAGCGGCCCTGCTTGTCCACCTTTTGGGGAACGAAGCCCAGCAGCCGCGCCTGCGCGGCGGAGTTATAGAGCCACAACGCATAGCTGCCGGGCGGAAGCGATTGCGCGGCGACGATCAATAGGCGTTGACTGCCCTGGGCGAAGACCTGGGCCAGCCCCACGGACTTGGATCCCGCGTTGGGCATGAGGTTGATCTGAGCGAGGGGCGAAGGCTGCGCGGTCGACTGGGTCGCGGTGCTTGACACCGAGTTGGTCTTCTTTCCGCCGCTGCCGCCGCCGCCGAGGATCAGGACGAGCGCGATGGCGACGAGGACGCCGACGCCGCCGAGCAGCAGCGCGCCGCCCAACCGCGAGCTGCGGGGGGGTGCCGCAGCCGCGGGCTCCTCCTCGATCGGTGCCTCGGCCACGGGCGCGACCGGCGCGGCAGCCGCGGGCTCGGGGACAAGCTCGACCGCCGGCTCAGGAGCTGCCTCCTCGGGAACGTGAGGCAGCGGCTCGGCGGCCATCGGACCGAGCGCGCCGGCCACCACGCGGGCCCACGTCCGCGCCTGTGGCGAGCCGCCGAGGTACTCGCGGCTCGCTTCGCGCTCTCCTGCGGCCTGCTGACCGAGAAGGTAGTCGCCCACCTGGCCGCGGCGCTCGCTGGGGAGCTCGTGGGTGGTCTCTGAGCCGATGGCGTCCAGGGCGTCATGGGCGCGGGTCTGGACCGCTGCTGCGTCGATGGCCAGCAGGGTCGAGAGCTCCGCGTAGGTCTTGCCCTGCTTGAGCAGGAGCTGGAGGACCGCGCGCTGGTCCGCAGGTAGGGCGTCGAGCTCGCTCATGTGCGCGCGAAGCGTAGTCGAGAGCGGGGCGGCACGGACCGGTGGCCCGGTGGCGGCCTGCGGATATCGTCTCCGGAGTGGACCCGGCCGCGCCCATTCCCTTCGAGCGGACCTTCGACGCGCTGTACGGGCTGGAGGTGACCGAGCGCTCCGACGGGCTCATCCGCGCCCGCGTCGCCATCACCGACGCCGTCCGGCAGCCCGGCGGCCTCGTGCACGGCGGCGTCATCGCCTCGATGGCCGAGGCGATGGCCTCGCTGGCGACGTGGCTCGCCGTCCAGCCCGAGGGGCGCAGTGCCCAGGGCATGTCCAACCAGACGAGCTTCCTGCGACCCATCCTCGATGGTCACGTCCATGCCGTGGGGCACGTCCGGCATCGAGGGCGCACGACGTGGGTCTGGGAGGTCGAGTTCTTCGATGATGCCGAGCGGCTCTGCGCCCTCTCGCGCATGACCATCGCGGTCCGGGAGGCGCCCGGCGCAGATCACCCTCGGTAGCGGTTGGTGATCGGCATCCGGCGGTCGCGGCCAAACGCCTTGGCCGTGATCTTGATCCCCGGCGGCGCCTGGCGTCGCTTGTACTCGGCGCGGTCGACCAGGGCGATCGTGCGGTCGACGTCCTCGGCGGACATCCCACGGGCGACGAGCTGCTCGCGGCCGGCGTCGAGCTCGATGTAGGCCTCGAGGATGGGGTCGAGCACGGGGTAGGGGGGAAGGGAGTCCTCGTCGCGCTGGTCCGGTGCCAATTCGGCGCTGGGGGCGCGCTCGAGGATCGACGCCGGAATCGGCGCATCGCCCTCGGAGCGCTCGTTGCGGTAGCGCGCCAGCGCGTACACGAGCGTCTTCGGACAGTCCTTGAGCAGAGCGAAGCCGCCCGCGGTGTCCCCGTACAGGGTCGCGTAGCCGACCGAGAGCTCGGACTTGTTCCCGGTGGTCAGCACGAGCCAGTCGAACTTGTTCGAGAGCGCCATGAGCAGGTTCCCGCGGATGCGCGCCTGAAGGTTCTCCTCGGTGATGTCGGGATCGCGACCCTCGAAGACGGGGGAGAGCACCTCCTCATACGCGTTCATTGTCGACTCGATCGGCAGGTCCAGGCAGGCGACGCCGAGGTTGGCGGCCAGTCGGCGGGCGTCGTCCTGGGTCTCGGAGGAGGAATGGGGCGAGGGCATGACCACCGACGTCACTCGTTCGCACCCGAGTGCATCCGCGGCCACACAGGTCACCAGCGCTGAGTCGATCCCGCCCGACAGGCCCAGGGCCACGTGACCGAACCCGTTCTTCTCCACGTAGTCGCCCAAGCCGGTGCACAGGGCCGCGTAGACCTCCGCTTCCGGCGAGAGCAGCGGTGCGAGACGCTGCTCGGCGCGCTCGCCCTCCGGTGCTCGGGGCAGGGGCAGGTGGGCGAGGACATCCACGGTGGGCAGCGATCGCCGCGCCGCCGGGCGGTGGCGGGTCTCGCGCAGCCGCGCGGCGGCCGAGCCCTCCGGGTCGAGGTCGCACAGCAGCAGCTCCTCGTCGAACTGCGCCGCGCGCACGAGCACCGAGCCGTCGTAGTCCACGACGAACGAGTGCCCGTCGAAGACGAGCTCGTCCTGGCCTCCCACCAGGTTGCAGTAGGCCACGGAGCACAGACTGTCACGCGCGCGCTGGGCGAACATCTGCTCCCGTTGGAGCCCCTTGCCCGCGTGATAGGGGGACGCGGAGATGTTGACGGCGATCGTCGCCCCGGCAAGGGCTTCGTCGGCCAGCGGAGGACCGGGCTCCCAGCAGTCCTCGCACACGGTCAGCCCTACGCGGTGCTCGCCCACCTCGATCAGGCCGCCACGGAGGCCGGCCTGGAAGTAGCGCTGCTCGTCGAAGACGCCGTAGTTGGGCAGGTAGACCTTGCGGTAGATGCCACGCACCGCTCCATCGGAAAGGACGGCGGCCGCGTTGTAGACGTCCTCGGTGCGCTCGGGAAATCCCACGACGACCACGGCATCCTCGACATCGGCGGCCAGGCGGTCCAGCGCTGCACGCGCGTCGGAGAGGAAGTGCTCCTTGAGCAGGAGGTCCTCGGGCGGATAGCCGGTCAGCGCCAGCTCGGGGAAGAGCACGAGCTGTGCACCGGCGTCGAGGGCGCGAGCGAGCCAATCGCGCACCTTGGCCTCGTTGCCGGGTACGTCGCCGACGGTGACGTTGATCTGGGCGAGCGCGATGCGCAGCGGCGTGGCCATCGTCCGATTATCGCGGCAGCGGACGCGCGTTACTTTCCGCGGGCGCCCACTCCCAGCCAGTCGTCGGCGAAGGTCTTCAGGGTGGGATCGCGCGGTGAGGAGGTGCGAAGGAGGTGTCGCCAGGCCACGGCGACGATGCCGGCCGTGCCGGGGCGCCGCGCCAGGATGACCGACTGGCCGGCGCGAGCCACCGAGGGGTCGAAGGGTCCCCCTGCCACGTCGTCGGCGAGGGCGCGCAGGCCCGGTGGGGCCGTCGGCGTTCCGTAGGCGAGCACCACGTTGCCGGCTTCGAGCGCGGAGAGCAGCTGGTCATCGGTGAGTGGCGCGTCCGCTCGATTCACCGGCGAGACCACGTGCGCTCCGCTCGTGGGCGGACGCGAGTTGTAGGGCGCCGGCGGGCGCTGCCCGGGCCGCAGGTGCCCCGCGCCCTGGTCGGGGAAGGCCTGTCCCGAGCCGCTGGGTGTCAAGGAGACCCCTGAGCTGTCACGGCCGTTGAAGAAGGCGACGAGCACGATGACGGCCGCCAGTGCGATCAGCAGCGTGCCGGCGATGAGAGCCACGCGCCGAAGCCTGCGATGGCCGCTGGGTGACGAGGCCGCGGGCTCGCCCGTCAAGGAGTCGAGCCCGGGAGCAGGTCCGTGTTGGCCACCCGCCGATTCTGCATGCAATACCGGCAGGTTGCAACCGCAGCCGCCGTTTCGCCGCGCTCGCCTGAGCTCCTTCCCCGGGATAGCCTGCGGTCGTGGCCGTCCCCGGGGAACCGCACGACGCTTGTCTGCGCGAGCTCCACGCCCACGCGGCCGAGACAATGCCGGCCGGTACTCCCTGGGTCGATTGCCACACCCACACGGGATGGCACGATCCCGACGGC
>JBBSIW010000063.1:0-9665 GCA_038231895.1 Solirubrobacterales bacterium
CTACCGCGACCTCATCGCCAACCCGCGGCCCGGCCGCCAGCACCGTCCGCCGCCCAGCACCCGCGGCAAGCCGCCAAGCCTGGAGCGGCCGCCAGCCGGTCGGCCGTGGAGAACCCAGTCCGGTTAGATGGATACCCCACTAGAGCCAGAATCCGACCGGTTTGGACGGCTACGACGCGTGGCTGACCATGCTGGCCGGGGACTGACCCACCTCAACCGAGAAGGAGGTCGTCGACGCCCTCCAGGGGCGGCGCCGACGCGAGCGCGGCGGCGATGCGCCGGAGGGACCTCGCGGAGATCGGCCGGCCGGCTCGCGCGGCTGTCATGGTCGCGCCGCTGAGCCCCGCGGCTTTGGCGAGATCCGCAAGCGTCCAGCCGCGCGCGCGACCTCACGCGCCAGTACATCTGCTCGGACAGCTAGGCCCACGGCCCTGCCTAGGGTCCCGGGGTCGCGGCGCATGGGGTCTCCTCCGACGACCCGTCGCGCTTCTCGCATCGCGCTTGAGTGGCGCTACCGCCTACTCATTCGGCCCTTTGTGACGTGGCCGTTTCCGCTCGGCGTATGCCTCGGGGAAGCAGAGGCCGAGGTAGCCCTGCCTAAGGCACCCAGCGTCGCTGCCTTGGATCCCAGCGCCCCGTCGCGGCTCCCTCCAGGAGCGGATCGAGGAACACTCGCGCCTGATCAACAGCGGAGGCGAGATCGCTCTCGACTCCGACCTCCGAGGCGAGCCGGCCGTACGGCGCCTCCCAACTCGCCGGTGCCGCCGGAAGGCTCTCCGGAAGCGGTTGACGGCTCCGCGTGGTGAACGTCTGCGCCAGAGCGTTTCGAAGGCTGGCCGCCTCAATCTCCTCGACAGCGGCGATGAGCAGGATGTCGACCAGATCCTTGGGTCTCGTGCTCGGCTCGCTGTGATCGCCGTAGCTCCGCGTGTACGCGTGCACCTTCTCGGCGAGGTGCTGAGCGATCGGAACGGCGGGGAGGGCGATCGGACCAATGTCCGCGAAGGACAGAAACGTGGACGTGTAGACCGTGTCCGGTATCCACGTGATCGGGTCACTGAAGCCGATGTCCACGGTGAACTGCTCGAAGGTCCGCCCCGCGAGTTCCGCCCGAACGTGGAATCGGACGGCTGCGAACTCGTCGGTCCCTTCGAAGGCGTCGGTCCTCGTCGCGGTGAACGTGAAGAAATCATCGAGCGCGAGCTGCTGCGCTCGCGTCATGTCCTCGATAGCGGCCTCTTCGTTGTCCGCGCGCCCGAGGTCAATGTCCTTTGTTGGTCGCGTAGGCACGTTGAGACGAAAGTCGAGGGCAAGCGCACCCTTGAGTACCCATCGCTTCGGCGCCACTTCCACGAGGCGCCGGAGGAACAGCTCGAACGCGACGCGCTTGCGGAGCCGCGAGAGCCCAAGGCCCGTTGCCGCGGCCTCCGTCTTCAGTCGCTGATCCAATGCCGCGCGGAATGCGGCGGCGGTCGCGTACCTCATCGGCCCCGCGCGGCGGCGAGGAGGGGCTCCATGATTTCCCCCTTCCGCCGCCGCACCGCTTCCTTCCGGAGCTGCTGCGGAGTCACCAGTCCGCGGCGAACGGCCTGAGCGACGGCCATGGTGGCTTGGTCCGGTTGCACGACATCGAGCACGTCCACCAGCGTTCGCGCGGGGGCGGTGACAGGAATTCCCGCGCGCCAGACGGTGTCGACACGCTCGTCATCGGGGTGCGTATGGATCACCACGCCGGGCGGCCGGCGCAGGCCGCGGTGACGGCGCGGCACGAGCAGATGCACCTCGCCAGGGATGGTGTCGCTCAGATCGAGGAGCGCGAGCGCGCTCTCGCGTGCAACCACCGCCCTGTCCGTCCCGACAGCCATCCACTTCTCGCGGACGTCATCGTGCTCGGCACTCGGGAACCCCGTGATCCGATACAGCCCCCGCCTGATCCGTTCATACCGGCCCTGGCGGAGGTGATGGTCGAGGAGCTGCCGGCTGACGCCGTGGGTGCGCGCCTGCGCGGCATCGAAGTACCCGCCTTGCCCGTAGGCTTCAGCTTCGAGCGCACGAAGGTCGGGACGACTGGCGTCAGACATGGGTCAAGTGTACCTTGACTTTTGCGGACAGCGATTCGGGCTGGGCTCGTCTCTAGATGGAGCCGGGCGACCGCAAGATGCTGAGCCGGCGCCTCGCGGTCGCCTTCGGCAAGGCCGTGGACGTGACGCCGGCCGACGGCCAGCCTGCACACATCCTGCTGCCGTCGATCCGGTTGCCAAAGCCGTGGAAGCCGTCCACGACTCGGGCGCTCACGGTCTGGGAAGGCTGGCCCGGAAACCGCCCCCAGTTCGTGATCGACGAGAGCGTGGTCGGAGAGAGCGGTGAACCTCCCCGGAGCCACAGTCAGGTGTATCTCCTCGGCCAGAGCTGGCGAGCGTTCAGCTTCAACTTCGCGTGGTCGGGCGATGATCCGGTGCGCGCAGTCCAGCTCTGGCTCGCGAGGTTCACGGCGGAGCGCTCGTGACATCCTGGGCCGGCCGCTTCGTCCGACGACTGATCGCCGCGCGCCCTCGCCGCAGGGTAGACGCGCTTGCCGGTGTCTCTCCCTCAGCTTTCAGGACGATCGACCTTCGGATCGCCTCCGGTCTCTTCGACCAAGTTCGCTCCCATGTCGAGGATTTCCGACGGGGCGAAGAGGCCGGCTTCCTGATCTGCTCGGTGAGCCACCTCGATGATCGCGACGTCCTCCTCGCGCGCGAGTGGCATCCGATCCCCGACTCGGCGATCGAGCGCAATACCCAGGGTTCGGTGCTTTCCTGGAGCGCGCAGTTCAACTCGGATGTCCTGCAACGCGCGGTAGACCTCGAAGCGACACCCGTGCTCGTCCACTCACACGGTTCGACCGCGCCTCGCTTTTCGCCGGACGACCGCGCCAAGGAGCGTGCGCTCTTCGCCGCGTTCAGCAGGATCGTCGATCCGCTTCCAACCGGAACCTTGCTGCTTGGGCGCGGTGACGCTGCTGGATCGTTCTGGGTCGGCGGTCGCAACGATGGACTCGACTTCCGCCGCCTCGTCATTGTTGGGCCGACCATCGACTCCTGGTACGCCGTGACGGCCCGGCCGGACGGACACCTCCCGCGGCGCCGCCTGGCCCGCCAGACGGTGGCGATCGGCCCGGAAAGCGACACCAAGCTCGCGGCTGCCGTCGTTGCGATCGTCGGAGTCTCTGGCGGCGGTTCTCACGTGTTCCAGCAGCTCACGCACCAGGGTGTCGGCACGCTGAACCCGATCGACGATCAGATCCTCGACGAGAGCAACCTGGGCCGCCATGTTGGCGCGCAGGCCGCCGACATCGACCAAACGTTCAAGACCGCCATCGCCAAACGCCTCGCCTCTGCCGTGGACCCTTCGATCACCGTCGGCGAGGTGAACGAGCGGTTCCCCTCTCCGAGGACGATTGCCTCGCTGAAGGGCGCGGACGTGGTCGTGTCCTGCCTGGATCGCTTCGACGCCCGGGAAGCCGTCAACGCCTTCTGCCGCCGATACCTCATTCCGCTCGTCGACATCGGCATGTCCATCACGTCGACCGGCGAGCGCCTCGCGAAGGCCGGCGGTCAGGTGATCGTCTCGCTGCCCGGCGAGCCCTGCCTTCGATGCTTCTTCCTCACGGATGCGCTTCTGAAATGGGAGCGGCGTGAACGTCCACCCGGCTACGACCAGAACCCCGACGCCGCGGGCGACCCCCAGGTCGTTTCGATGAACGGGGTGCTCGCGTCCGAAGCCTGCAACTGCGTGCTCGATCTGATCACCGGCTACAGCGGAGGTGAGCGCGGCGCTCGCCAGTGGCAGTACGACGGGGGCAGCGGACAGTTGGAGCGGACGGACTTGCCGTCACGGCGATCGGATTGTCCCGCCTGCGCCCAGGAAGGCCATGGCGACGCGCCGGCTGCGCTGGGCTGCGGAAGCCCGCCGCCCGAACCGGCACGAGCCCGACGGTACGATTCCCTGAGGCTCAGCTACGGCCCACTCGACCTGCGTGCCATAGATGTGCCATCCAGCGATGAGCGTGTCAGGGCCACAGACGAGAAAGGCTGGAGTAGAGCCACAAGCCCCGATAGCTCAGCCGGATAGAGCGACTCCCTCCTAAGGAGTAGGCCGCAGGTTCGAATCCTGCTCGGGGCGTTCGCAGCGCGGGACGCCCACGGCAGCCTGATCAGCTCGAGCGGTCCGGACGGTCCGGATAGACGTCGTCGATGGTGGTCAGGGCCTCGAAGGGCGCGCCGGCCGCGGCCGCGATGGCATCGCCGCCGCCGGCCAGGCGATCAAGCACCGCGAGCACGCCGCACACCTCGTGGCCGGCGTCGCGAACGACCTCGATGGCTCGCAGCGTGGATCCCCCGGTCGTGACGACATCCTCCACGATCAGGCAGCGTTCCCCGCCGTCCAGAAGCGGGCCCTCGATGGCGCGCATCAGCCCGTGGTGCTTGGTCTCCTTGCGGACGAAGAATGCCTTGACCTGGGCGCCGCCCGCCAGCGCCGCGCAGGCCACGGGGTCCGCGCCCATGGTGAGGCCGCCGACTGCCGTTGCCCTGACCTCGTTCGCGCGCTGCGCGACGAGCTCGGCCAGCGCGGCGAAGCCGGCGGGGCGCAGGGTCGCGCGCTTGGCGTCGACGTAGTACTGCGCGACGGCGCCGCTGGTCAGCGTCACCTCGCCGATCACCAGCGCGTGCTCGCGCAACTCGCGGACGAGCGTGTCGCGCGCGCTCACCGGCGGCGGAGTGCTGCAGTCGAGCATGCGTCGGGCCGTCGCACGGCGGACGTATCCTAGACGGGTGCTGGAGCGCCTCCTCCGTGCCGTGTCGATCATCGCCAGCCTGATCATCGTGGTGTCGTTCGTGCTGTTCGCGGTGGACAAGCTCGACGAGTCCTCCTCCAAGCAGCAGCGCCAGCTCACGCAGGAGATCGAGCAGCCGAATCCGCCGGCGAAGGCCGAGCGCGAGCGCGAGAAGCGCCATGGCGGGGTGCGCGAGGCGATCGACGACGCCGACGACTTCCTGCTCTCGCCGTTCAAGGACGTGGTGAGCTCGCAGGACACGTGGGTCACGCGCGGTGTCCCGTCGCTGATCGGCCTGCTCCTGTACGGATTCGTGCTGGGCTTCCTGGCCCGCTTCATGCGCGGGCGAGTGCGCCGCTGAGTCAGCGGCCGACGCTCAGCAGAGTAGGCGTCACATTGCCGTTGTCATGAAGGTCCAAGCGGGTTACGTAGGCGATGTCCCGCGTGAGCGCCGTGGTCCACAGGCTCGCGCCGCTGGGCCCCTGTAGGCCGCCGGAGCAGCGCGAGGAGGGCTCGGTCCCCTGCCCTGTGTGGCCCGGCTCGTGACCTGCGTCGTGCCGGGCCGTGGAAGGCATGCTCAGCAGCACGCGCTCCCCATGACCGAAGAGCCGCGCGAGGCGCAGCGACTGCCGGCAGCGTGAGATCTCGACGAACAGGACGCTCCCGCCGGAGGTGGAGGGGTTGAGCAGTTGACTCGCGCTCGAGGAGCGCACCGTTCGGCGCCGGTGGCGGCGGAGGTCCATGGCCACGATGGAGCTGCCGCGGCGTGAGGCCGTGCCGAACACGACCGTGTCTCCAGCCAGCGCGGGCCGGCTGAGATGGTCCACGGCGGACGCGCGGGCGATCCGCCGGCGGTTGGCCAGCGCGGCCATGGGCCGAGCGAGGAGCTCGTCGCCGGCCGCACCGCGCTGGCGGTAGACCAGCCATCGATCCGACACGGCCAGCTTCTCCACGCCGGGGAGGTCGAGTGCACTGATGAGGGCGCCCGTGTCCCGCTTCACGAGGCTCACTACATCGCCATGCCGCACCGCCAGCACGTTGCCGCCGATCGCGGGGTCCGATCCGGGGATCCCGGTGGCTGTGCTCGCCCCACGGCGAAACGCCCAGCCGGCTCCGGGCTGCTGCCAGGCGAGGTCCCCGCCGGCCGCGGTGGGATCGGTGGCCGGCCGGGCGACCGTGGTGGCCGCGCTCGCCGTGGCGTCAGCGAGCAGGACCGCGCACAGCGCCAAGGCGGCCGCATCGGCCAAACGCAGCCTGCGCAGCAGCTGCGGTCGCTGCTCCATGCGCTCGAGCAGACCTTGGCCCGGCCCGGTCGCGGCCGTGGCGACCAGGCCGACCACCGGAAGGGCGCGGCCCAGTCCGAAGCCAACGCCGATGACCAGGCCCAGCGTCAGCTGCCCCGTCGCCAGCGACACGCCGGCGAGCGCCCACACGGCGAGCGTGAGCACGAAGGTCGTGAATCCGAGGCCGAGCAGGATCCCGTAGAGCCACGATGCAAGCGCGAGCGGCAGGGTGCGCCGCCAGGGCTCGGGGACTTGGTGACGGATCTGGGGCACGACGCGCACGCCCCGAGCCTCACCAAGGGCTGCGGCAGCCGCTGCGGCTGCGGCCACCGCGAGCGCGACGCCCTCGCCGGCAGTGTGCAGAAGGGCGCCGAGCGCGGCCAGGCCCCCGTAGGTGGCCACACCGCCCAGCACGGCCCCCACGGTGAACGTCCCACAGGAGGCGACGGTCGTGCGGCGCCGCCGGTCGCCCATGCCGCAGGCCAGCGTGTCGACCATCGAGAAGCCGCACGGCGACCACGCGCCCGTGACGCCCGCCAGCAGCGCGGCGATCCCGAGAGCGAGGGCGAGGACACTCAACAGGGAATCCTCGTGTCGTAGTAGTGGGTGCAGTAGACCTTGCGACCGCTGTAGCAATAGCCGGTGAGCGCTGCATCCCCGTTGATCCGCGTGCCGGTGTGCGCGCAGCAGTCCGACAGCTTGCGCACGTGACCGCCACAGCAGCGATACCAGGCCCCGTCAACGTGCGTCCGCAGTCCGGACTGCCGGCCGGCCACGCGACAGACGCGCGTGCGGGGAGCAGCTGCAAGCACGCGGCCGTCCGGATCGCGCAAACGTGCCCCCGCCTCGGTGATCGGGTTCCCGCCGCCGTCGATGAGACGACCGAGGTCGTCCACGGGGCGTCCGTCGCGCGCGCGGAGGGGATAGCCATGGGCATCGATGCGTGGCAGGCCCGTCGGGTGCGGGCACGACCCCGTCGTGTAGGTGTGCCCGCAGAAGTGATAGGCCTCGGCCTCGCCTGGCTTGACCGCCGCCGAGACGACGCCCGCAGCCGTCATGCCGAGCAGGGCCTCGCCGGCACGGGCGAGGAACCCGCGCCGCGAGCTTCCCCGCGCCACGGCGTCGCCGAGACGACCGCCGAGCTCAGGCACCGATCGCCTCGCGCTCGCGGTGCCCGGCCGTGGCGAGCACGCTCTCGAGCTGGTCGAGCGTATTGAACGTGCCCTTCGCCAGCACGGTGCCGTCGAGGCCGAGCGCCACGGCGTAGGGGCTGCCGGGCACGGAGAGCCGCCGCCAGGCTTCGGGGTCGCGGTGCTCGTCGAACACGCGCAAGGCGACGACGGGGTCACGGGCGAGGTACTCGATCGCCGGTTCCAGCGTGCGGCAGATGGGACAGGCCTCCGAGGAGAAGATGGCAGCGGCGAAGCGGGCGCCGGCGCCCGGCGCGAAATTCTCGATGAGCTCGGAGTGGACTCCCAGCTCCGGACCTTCGTCGGGGATCTCCAGCGCACTGCCCGATCCGAGCCGGAGGCGGAGCTCTCCCACCTCGCGGGCGAGCGCGAGGACTCCCACGCTCAGGGCCCCCAGGCCCGCGCCCGCGACGGCAAGGCCAAGAGCGAGCCAGCCTTCGGTGGAGGGGTCCACGGCAGAAAGCGTCGGGACGGCGGCCATGCCGGCCGCCAAGGCGAGGTTGCGCGCCACGGCCGTGGGCCCCACCCGGGAGCGGGCACCGAAGCACCCGCACGGAGCGCCGGCGCGCCCGCGCGCCAACGCCCGGGCCAGCGCGGCTGCATAGCCGATGAGCAAGGCCGTGGCGAGATAGGCGGCCGCCGAGGACCCCAGGGCGACGCCGATCCCCAGCCCGGCCTCCGCCACGATGGCCGCGGCCCAGGCGACGCGGCGCGCCGCCGGGCTACGAAGGCCGAAGGCGGCGAGGCCGGACTGCCCGGCGCGCGGACTTGCGGCCTTCAGCCCAGAGGCGACAAGGAGGATCGCTGCAAGTGCGTAGCCGATGAGGTGCCCGAGCATCGGCCGCGCAAGATACGGACGGTCGACCGTCCCCGCAAGAGGCAACGCGGTGGCGGGGCGAACGGGCTAGGGCCCCGCTCGGCGCCGGGGCTTCACCGAGCCGGGTCGGCGGCCCCGCTGGTAGACGTCCACGGGCGTGCCGTAGGTGAGCCAGTGAGAGAGAAAGGCCGCGTCGGGGATCGGTGTGCGTATGCAGCCATGGCTGGCGGCGAAGGTTGGCACCTCGTGGTAGCCGTGCACGGCGTAGCCGCCCCCGGCGAAGTAGCTGGCGTCGAGCATGCCCAGCGAGTTGTAGCCGCTCTCCTTGGAGATGACCGAGAAGCTGCCCAGGACCGTGGGCGTAGAGGGCTTGCCCGAGCTGATGTGGTAGACGCGGTAGACCCGGCCGCCGGAATTGATCAGGGCCAGCACCTGCTTTGCCAGGTCGGCCTCGGCGTGGCGGCCGTGGCCCGGATACTTCGCCCGGAAGGCCCCGCGGCCCTTGGCGAGCTGGAAGAAGATCCGGTGGTTGACCGAGCTGTTGCGCTGCATGCCGTTGACCTTGCGATAGGCCAGCACCGCACGCGCGGTGGCGTCGTCGAGGCGCCCGCTGGAGGGCACGGCGTATCCCAGCATCCGCAGCCGTCGCTGGAGATAGCGAACGCGCAGTCCCCCCGATCCGAATCCGGCCGAAGCCGCCACGACGTCCACGACCGCGGTCCCGTACAGGGGGCCCAGCGTGGGCGTAGCGGCATGGATGACATCGATCCGCACCCGACCGGGGCGGTTGAGGTGAAAGGGGACCGAGAACCTGCCGCTGCCGGCCGGGCCTGGAAGCACAGGCGCGATGACCGTCGCCAGATGGTGCCCGGAGCGGCGGAAGGCCACGACGAGGCGCTCTCCTGGGGCGAATCGGCCCACCCTGCCCGTCACCTGCCAGCGCTGCCCGTCGAGCGTGACGCGATGCGTGCCGATCCCAACCGCGCCGCTGATGGTGATCGGCAACTTGGCTACGGGCGGTGGTGGTGGTGGCGGCGGTAGCGGTGCCTGAGCCTCCGCGGCGGGAGCGGTCAGCAGCCCGGCAGCGAAAGCGAGGAGGGCAACGGGGCGACGCATCGCGCCCATCCTACGCCACGCGGCGAGCGCTCACGCCGCCATCCGCCGCTCGCCAGGCACCGTCACGCGGGGGCAAGCATGCTCGGGCGGCGGCGGGCGAGCGGAACGACGATCGCCGCAATCGCGACGTTGGCTCCCAGCATCAGCAGGATGACCTGCCACCACGCCCACTTCTCCAGGGCGCCAAAGGCCAGGCTGTTGTTGAGCGCGTGCACCGCGAAGCAGGGATACAGCGACCCCGTGCGCCAGTACAGCAGGCACAGCGCGGCACCGAAGACCATCAGGCCCGCGATGGCGATGGCCGCGACGGCGTTGAAGTCGTTGACGTAGTTGAAGACGTGGATGCCGCCGAAGGTCACGCCGGTGATGGCGGCGGCCACGGGCACGCCCTTCCAGTTGCGCAGCGCGGTGAAGAAGTAGCCCCGGAAGAACACCTCCTCGGC
>JBBSIW010000064.1:0-9570 GCA_038231895.1 Solirubrobacterales bacterium
AGCACGACGATCGACGCCTCGGACCTCAACGAGATCATGATCCGGGTCACCAAGTACTTCGACTACGGGCGCAAGACCGTGGCCGTGTGGGACGACATCTGCGAGTTCTTCTACGACGTCAACCCGAAGTACCGCGACATCGGGACCCGTCCGGCGAACTTGATCGAGCCGGGCCAGTGGGACGACCCCTACGCGTTCGACGGCACGTTCGAGAACGCCGACGACTGGGGCCGCAAGCGGTGGGCGCCTCCCGGCGTGGTGGTGAACGGGGAGCTCGTCACCACGAGCCTGCAGATGCTCAACGCGGGCGTCGAGGAGTTCGTCGAGCACGCCTTCTACGAGGACTGGACCGAAGGCGGCGGCCAGGGCAATGGCGCCTTCAAGTTCGAGACCGACCCGGCGGGCAATCCGCTCTCCCCGTATCACCCGTGGAACAAGGAGACGATTCCCAAGCCGACCGGGACCAACTGGAAGGAGAAGTACTCGTGGTCGACCGCGCCGCGCTGGGATCGCCTGGCGATGGAGACCGGCGCCTACTCGCGCATCTGGGTGGCGGCACAGACCGGGAAGGACTTCACCAAGGGGCGCTTCCTCGAGTCGACCGGGCACAGCCTCAAGATCCACCTGCCCAAGGCCGACCTGCCGGCCGACCCGATCGAGTGGAAGGTCCCAGAGAACTGGGGCGCGTTCGAGCGCAACCGCGGCCGTGCCTACTGCATTCTCTACACCGCCGCGATCGCCTATGACAACCTGCTCATCGCGTATGACCTGCTGCGCAAGGGCGGTCCCGATGCCAAGATGTCCACGCCCTACAAGGTCCCGAAGGACCATCGCATCGGCGTCGGCTTGTGGGGCGCGGGCCGCGGCTTCCTGACGCACCACATGGAGATCGACAACCAGGTCATCCAGAACTACCAGATCCTCACGCCCTCCACGTGGATGGCCTCGCCGAAGGATCCCTTTGGCAACCCGGGCCCCTACGAGGAAGCGGTGGCCGCGACGCCGCTCTTGGAGAACTACGAGAAGCCGGAGGACTTCAAGGGCATCGACGTTTTGCGGGCGCTGCGGAGCTTCGACCCGTGCATGCCGTGCACCACGCACATGCACACGGGCGAGGGCCGCACGGTCTCGCGCGAGATCGTCACTTGCGCCTGTGGCGCCGAGGGCGATCACGACCACTAGTCAGAAGCTCGGGTCGGCGACAATTCAGATGAGGGGCCAGGGCCGCTAGCGCCATGCGGGTGCTCATCGGTGGCGTCGGTTATCGCTTTCTGCGCGATGGCGGTCTTGGCCCCTATATGTCCGACACGCTCGCGTCGCGGGCGACCTCGGCCGTCGAGGTGGAGGATCTCGGCTATCACCCGGTCGGGTTCACCCAGAATCTGCAGGAGCGTCCGGACTACGACCGCATCGTGCTGGTCGCCGCGATCGAGAGGGGTCGGAAGCCGGGCACGGTAAAGGCGTATCGTTGGGACCATGTCCTCCCGCCCACCGAGGAGATACAGGAGCGCGTCGGCGAATCCGTCACCGGCACCATCTCGCTGGACAACCTGCTCATTGTCACGGAGGCGTTCGGCGCCTTTCCCGACGACGTCTGGGTCGTCGAGGTGGAGCCCGCCGACGAGACCTGGGGCGAGGGCTTCAGCGCCGTCGTCGAGGCCAAGCTCCCGGAAATTGAGGAGGCCGTGTGGAGTTTGACCAAGCCGTAGCCGAGCTGGAGACACTCGTCGAGACGCTCGAGCGAGACGGTGACGAGCGTGCGCTCATGCTGCTCGAGCTGATCGACGCCATCCACCGCCCCGCGCTGACGCTCATCGTCAACGGCGAGCTCGACCACCCGGTAGCGGCTGCGGTGCTCGCGATGTACGACCTCGGGCCCATGGAGGAGCGCATTCAGGTCGAGGAGGCGCTCGACGAGGTTCGGCCCTACATCGAGTCCCATGGCGGCGCCCTCGAGCTGCTCGACGTGGAGGATGGCGTGGTGCATGTGGAGATGAGCGGATCTTGCAGCGGGTGTGCGGCTTCGGCGATCACCCTGAGGCGCGGTGTGGAGGAGATCCTGCGCCAGCGCTACGAGGGCTTCAAGGAGGTCGTCGCGCACGAGCCCGACGGCGCCGACGCGGATCAGAACGGCGGCGTCGTCGACCTGCTGCAGATCGAGCAGCACAATGGCAGCGGGAGCGACAGCGGCGGCGGCGGTCAGCTTCTCCAGATCGACGGTCTGAAGCGCCCGGTGTTCGTCGAGGTCGGCAGGCTCGATGCGCTGGCGCCCGGGACGCTGAAGGCGGTCGACGTCGAAGGCAAGTCCATCCTGGTGGCGAACATCGACGGTGAGCCCTATGCGTTCAAGAACGTCTGTCCCGTCGATGGCCGCTCGCCGCTCGACGGGGGGCGCCTGACCAATGGAGTGATCGTTTGCCCGTGGCACAACTGTGCCTATGACGGGCGCTCGGGCAAGCGCGCCGACGACGAGCCCGGTCAGTCGGCTCTCGCTGTCGTGCCCATTGCCGTGAGGGATGGCGCGCTCCAGGTCGCGGTGAACGTCGCGTGAGCGTGGCCACCGCCTTCGACGCCCCCGGCGTGCGCTCCACGCGCCTGCTCGTCGCGGGGGTGGGCAACGTCCTGCGGGGCGACGACGGCTTTGGCCCCGCCGTGACCGAGCTTCTGGGCCACCTCCCCCCGGAGGCAGAGGTGATCGAGACCGGAATCGGCGGGATCGCGCTGCTGCAGGAGCTGATGGCGGGGTGCGACGGGCTCATCATGATCGACGCCCTGGACCGGGGCGCCCCTCCGGGCACGGTGTTCGTGATCGAGCCGGACGTGGCCGAGGGCGTGCACGTTCCCGATGTTCACCTCGCCAACCCCGATCGGGTCCTCATGATGGCCAAGACCATGGGCGTGCTGCCGGATCGCGTAGTGATCGTCGGGTGTCAGATCGCGGAAGTCGACAAGCTCGGAGAGGGGCTCTCGCCCGAGGTTCAGCGCGCGCTCACCATCGCCGTGGCCCGGATAGAGGAGACGGTGGATGCCTGGCTTTGACTCCATTGCAGACCTGACCCTGGCCCTCTCGCGTCAGCGCTACCTTGTCGACGAGGGGCTGGCGACCGTTGTGTACCTCGCACTGCGCCTGCGCAAGCCGCTGCTCGTCGAGGGGGAGCCGGGAGTTGGCAAGACCGAGCTGGCCAAGGCGCTGGCGGCCGCGGCCGGTTCGCCGCTGATACGCCTTCAGTGCTACGAGGGGATCGATGTCCACCATGCTCTGTATGACTGGGACTACCCGCGTCAGCTCCTCCAGCTTCGCGCCGGCAGCTCGGCGCCGCTGTACTCGGAGGAGTTCCTCGTTCGTCGGCCGCTGCTGGAGGCGCTGGCGCAGCCCGGGGCCGTGCTCCTGATCGACGAGCTCGATCGAGCCGACGACGAGTTCGAGGCGTTCCTGCTCGAGTTTCTCTCCGACTTCCAGGTCACGATCCCCGAGATCGGCGTCATGCGAGCCGAGACCCCGCCCACCGTCATCATCACCTCGAATCGCACCCGCGATCTGCATGAGGCGCTCAAGCGCCGGTGCCTGTACCACTGGATCGACCACCCGGGCATCAAGCGTGAGGTAGCGATTGCCCGCGCTCGCCTGCCCGAAGTCAACGAGCGCCTTGCCCAGCAGGTGTGCGCGTTCGTCCAGGACCTGCGCTGGCTCGACCTCTACCGGTCACCCGGCGTCGGCGAGACGCTGGACTGGGCCCAGGCGTTCCATGCGCTGGGGCGCGATGAGATGGACCCGGCGACCGCCGATCGCACGCTGGGCACGCTGCTCAAGGAGCGCGATGACCTCGAACGCATACGGGGCAAGGGTCTCGAGGGGCTCGTCGACCAGGCCGACGAGCGCGCTTCGAAGCTGCGCCAGGACGGAGGCTTCGGTGGCGTTTCCTGAGCCGCCATCGGCCGCGCCGCGTCAGAGGGCCCAACGGTCACCCGACCGGGCGATGCTCGAGGCCGCCGTGACCCTCGCCCGCGCGCTGCGCGGCTACGGGATGTCCGCGAGCGTGGACTCAGAGCTCAACTTCCTCCGCGCGCTGGCCGAGGTGGACGTGCGAGAGCGCGATCAGCTCTACTGGGCGGCCAAGGCGATCTTCACGCACAACCCGGATGAGCGTCCGGTATTCGACAGCGTCTTCGAACGCTTCTGGGAGGGCCAGCCACTGGTGGTTCCCCAGCGCGTGGCCGAGCATGGCGAGAGCGATCCCCGCATGGGTGGTGCGCAGCACGGCGGTGACGCACTTCCGCAGTTCAAGCACGAGGGCAAGTCCTCCGCCGTCGACGGCGGCGACAAGAACCGGGCCACGCGCGAGGTGCCGAGCGCCGAGGGGGACATGGGGATGAGCAACCAGCAGAAGGGAATACTGGCGGCTTGGAGCTCGACCGAGCAGATGAGCGAGAAGGCGCGACTGGCCTACAAGGAAGATGAGCTCGAGGCGCTCCGCCAGCTGGCCGAGGAGATCAAGCGCTCGACGCCCCAGCGCCGCTCGCGCCGCTCGCGCCCCGCCCGGTCGGGCGATCGTCTCGACATGCGCCGGACCCTGCGCGGCTCCCTCGCCACCGATGGCGAGGCGTTTCGCCTCGCGTTCACCGCGCCCAGGCAGCGCCCCCGCCGGCTGCTCTTCGTCTGCGACGTCTCCGGCTCGATGGAGCGCTACTCACGGGTGCTGCTCGCCTCGCTCAAGGCGGCGGTGGGTGCGGCCAAGAAGGCCGAGGCCTTCGTGTTCGCCACACGGCTGACCCGGCTCACCCGCTCGCTCGGCGGCCGCGACCTCGAACGGGCCCTCGACGAGGCGCGCGCGACGGTGCCCGACTGGTCGGGCGGCACGCGCATCGGCAAGACGCTGGCCGACTTCAACCGCACCTACGGGCGGCGGGGCTTCTCGCGCGGCGCGATCGTGCTCGTGGTCAGCGACGGATGGGACCGGGGGGACCCCGAGGTGCTCGCCGGTGAGGTCAGGCGCCTGCAGCTACAGGCGCGACGCCTGGTCTGGCTCAATCCGAGGCCCATGCAGGTCGACCAGCAGCCGCTGGCCATCGGCATGCGCGCGGCGATGCCCTACATCGACGAGTTCGTTCCGGGGCACGATCCACGTGCAATCGCCGGCCTGGCTCGACTCATCGGCGATCTCGGGAACCAGCGTCCCCAGCGGCGAGTGCTCGCCGGTTAGGCGGCTAGCGGTTCCACCAGCGACGACCGCCGCTGGTGGAGGTACCGTCCCCGCCCTGATCGTCGCGTTCGCGACTGGGCGCCTGGCGGGTCTCCGGCGGATCGCTGATCGCGCCGTCGGGCACGGCGGGCTCTGAAAGATTGCCGCGACGAAGGTTGGCGCGCTTTGAGATCGCCTCGTCTGCGGCCGCCGACGCGGCGGAGTACCCGGTGCGCACCATGGGCCGCCTGGCGCCGACTGCGGTGGGGATGACGTCCAAGTCGCCATTCGGTGTGCCGTGGCGTTGTACGAGCCTGTTGACGCAAGCCTCGAGCGTTGCGCGGCCGGAGTCGAGGTCGCGGTTGATGTCCTCGATCACGGCGCCGACGGGCTCGGAGCGCTGCGTGCTTTGACCCACCCCGCCGAGGATGATGACCAAACGATTCACCACACGCCTGAGGATCATGGCGATGATGATGAGATACGTCGCGATCGCGACCACCGCGATCCCGACGCCGACAAGGGTCAAGATGGCCGGATCGTCCATCAGCGCCTCCTAGGCAAGCTTGTCAAGCGCACGTGCGTAGCGCTCGAGGTCGACGTTGACTTCCTTGATCAGCTGGCTCGTCGTGCCCAGGTCTTGGAGAGCATCGAGGTGCGACGGAAACGCCACGACGTGTTCGGTGATGTCGTCCGCGTAATGCATGATCTCAAGTGCCGGCTGAAGCACGCGCTGAAGGATGAGGACGACGACCGGGATGACCACCACGATGAGGACGATGTCCCCGATCCACCAGAGGATCATGACCTCACCGGCCCGCGGCTGAGGTCATCGGCCTTGTCGGCGACATCGGGAAGCACAGCGGCGATGTCCTCGAGGGCCCAGTTGATCTGTCCGATGTTGGAGCGGACCGCACGCAGCTGGCGCTCCACGGCCCGGGCGCCGAACGTTACCTCTGCAAGCGTGGAGGCAATCGAGCGCAGCTGCTTGGCGACGACGATCAGGTAGGCCGCGAGGACGACGACCAGGCCCACGATCTCGAGGACGCTGCAGAGGATCAGCAGGGTCAGGCTCATCGGCCCGAGAGCAGGTTGTCGTGGCGGAGCAGCTCTTCACGAAGCGCCCGTACGATCGAGCCGGTGCCGGCCAGCTGATACATGCCCGTGGTGTTCTGCGCCACCCGCTTGATTATCGACCACAGGTCCCACACGCCGACGTCGATGTCGTGCACCAAGCGGCTGAGCAGCGTCAACAGCGCGATGACCACCAGGATCACCACGAGGCCCAGCCCGAGTGCGATCTCCCACAGGGCCGTGTCCTCCGGCCTCAAGGTCAAGAACACGGTCATCTCTTTAAGCCTCCCAGGACTCCTCGAGCGGACTCGGCCGCCTTCCAGATCGCCGTGATCGAGCCGTTGGCCTTCTGCAGCTCCCACACCGGGGACGTGGCCACTCGGAGCTCACCCACAGCGCCGATCGCGGTGCGGGCCTGCTGGCCGATGCGTTGGGCGAGCGTGAGGATCGTTGCGACGAGTATGACCACGACCACGACGATCGTGAAGCCGACTCCGAGCCCGATATACCACCAATCGTATTCCGACGCACGATCGATCTGTGGGGCCTGTTGTGCGAGAAACAGCAGCATCATTCTCTCCTTGATGCGGCAATCTAGCACGCCGAGCGAGTGGTGAGGACAAAACGCATATAGCGCGGAGCGCTGCGGCGCCAGAATGTCCGGATATGCGGGGCCGTTCGCGGCCCACGCGATGCGCCCTTCGGTCGGCCGGCGCAAGGGTCTGGTCTTCGACCGCTAGTGGCGTGGTTCTCACGCTCCTATCTGGCACCAACCCGGGTCGTCATCCGAATAGTCGCGTGCGCGGCTGGAGCTGGGCGGTGGCTCGCTGGCAGGGCTGGCGTAGGGTTCGCGCCATGGGCACCGACGGTGATCCAGCCCCTGGCGAGGTGCCTGATCCTGGGCCATCGGGCGTCTCTCCGGATGTCGTGCGCAGCTACCGGGGGCAGGTGATCCCAGGTGAGGATGTCATCGATACGTCCACGTGGGCCGGTTCGGTTCCCGCCGTCAACGGCATCGCGCCGCGCGTGCGCGTCGGTCGGAGCCGGTGGTTCAACTTGCTGTGGCTGCTTCCCATCGGCTTCCTGCTGCTCATCGTCGCAATCGCTGTCGCCAAAGCCCTGCGAGGGGATTCCTCGGTGCAGCAGTTCATCGGGCAGTACCCCGGGACGAGCGAGTCGTCGCGTTCGGAGGCGACGACGGGCTTCCCCGGCTGGGCGCGCTGGCAGCACTTCTTCAACGTGTTCTTTCTGATCTTCATCCTCCGCTCGGGACTGCAGATCCTCTCCGACCATCCGCGGCTGTACTGGACTCGCCACTCCACGCCCGGCAGGGACTGGTTCCGGATCCAGAACCCGGTGCCCGAGGACCCGCTTTGGACGGCCAAGCAGGACTCGATCAGCCTCCCCGGCCAGGTGGGCCTTCCGGGCCTGCGTCACTCCATCGGCCTGGCGCGCTGGTGGCATCTCGGCGTCGACGCCTTCTGGCTGCTCAATGGGGTCGTCTTCTTCGTCTTGCTGTTTGCGACCGGCCGATGGGAGCGGTTCGTGCCCTCGAGCTGGGATGTGTTTCCCAACGCGCTCTCAGGGCTGATCCAGTACATCTCATTGGATTGGCCGACCGACCACAGCTGGGTGGCGTACAACAGCCTGCAGCTGATCGCCTACTTCGTCACCGTTTTCGTCGCCTCGCCGCTCGCACTGATCACCGGGCTCGGAATGTCGCCGGCCTTGTCGACGCGCTTCAAACGGGTCAGCACGATCTTCAGCATCCAGACCGCGCGCTCGCTGCACTTCTTGGTGCTCGTCTGGTTCCTGGTCTTCGTCGTGATCCATGTCTTCTTCGTGTTCACGACGGACCTGCTGACCAACCTCAACCACATCCACGCGGGCCGAAACGACCAGAGCTGGGTCGGATTGGCGCTCTTCACCGCGTCGATGGTCGTTCTGATCGTCGCGTGGGTCGCCGCAACGCCGTTGACCATTCGCCATCCGCGGGTGGTGCAACGCGCCGGCCAGGCGATTGTCGGACCGCTCCAGCAATTCTTCGAGCACGTCGACCCGAAGCCCGGCCAGTACAGCGAGAAGGACATCTCGCCCTATCTCTGGCACAACGGGCAGTACCCCGACTCCGATGAGTACAAGGTGCTGTTCGACGGCCACTTTGCCGACTACCGACTTCGGATCAACGGCCTCGTCGACCACCCCGTTGACCTCGACCTCGCGCGGCTTCGCGAGCTGCCCCACCACGAGCAGATCACCCAGCACTTCTGCATCCAGGGATGGTCCGGCGTCGCCAAGTGGGGCGGCGTCTCGATGCAGACCATCCTCGACCTGGTCAGACCGCACGCTGAAGCGAAGTGGGTCGTCTTCTACTCCCTTGGCGACGGGCCCGACAAAGGGATCTACTACGACGCGCACCCGATCGAGCACATGAGCCACCACCTCACGATGCTCGCCTACGACATGAACGACGAACCCCTCTCGTTCGGCCACGGCGCGCCACTTCGCCTGCGCAATGAGAACGAGCTCGGCTTCAAGCAGGTCAAGTGGATCAAGGGCATCGAGTTCGTCGCCCATTACTCCGAGATCGGAGGTGGCTACGGCGGGTACAACCAAGACCACGAGTTCTTCGGCTACCGTCAGTCGATCTAGGCAATCTCAACCGCATCACCAAAGGCCAAATGAAAAGTTGGAACGTCAACGACCTCGAGCTGAAGCCGCACTCTCCGCAGATCCTCTCCTCCACCGGAGATGCCCGCGCGATCGCCTTGGCCATTCCGGCCGGCGAGAGCCTTCAGGACCACCAGGTCCACGAACGAGCGTGGGTTTCGGTGCTCAGCGGCGACGCGGAAATCACGACCACGGCCGGCGAGCGCATCGCCGGCGCGCCAGGACTGCTGGTCGAGTTCGATCCCGGCGAGCGCCACGCCGTCCGGGCCATCTCAGACACACGACTGCTGCTGCTGTTGACCCCGTGGCCGGGTGGCGGGCATCCAGGACCCATGTCGCTCGAAGATAAAGAGCATGCGGTCTCACACGCCGCCGCTCACGCCACCGCGCAGCGCGACCGAGCAGAAACGTCGGACTACTAGGAGCGTCTAGCCGGAAACTGGCAAGATGAAGCCGATCGCCTCTTCCCAAGCTACGAGCCCCTGCGCGACCGCTTTGATCGTGTCGGCGCCGAATAGCACCGGAGATGCGCGCCACCTACCATGGACGGCACATGCACGGGGGACGACGGAGCGTTAGCGTCCCCCCCGTGCTCGCCATCGACCTGATCATCGTCGTCTTGACCCTGGCCATGGCGGCGTGGGGG
>JBBSIW010000065.1:0-9557 GCA_038231895.1 Solirubrobacterales bacterium
ATGAGCGCACCGATCGGCATTCCCCCGCCCAGCGCCTTGGCGAGGGTCATGGCGTCGGGGACCACCCCGGTCTGCTCGTGGGCCCACAGCGTCCCGGTTCGCCCCATCCCGCACTGGATCTCGTCGAAGATCAGCGCCGCGCCCGTCCGGTCGCACGCCGTGCGGGCGGCGCGCAGCAGCTCGTCGGAGAGCACGTGCACGCCCGTCTCCCCCTGCACCGGCTCGAGCAGCACGGCCGCGGTGCCCTCGTCGACGGCGCCGATGAGCGCGGCGGGTTCCTTGGCGACGACGTCGAAGCCCGGCACCAACGGGGCGAACGGCGCCTGCTTAGACTCCTGCGGCGTGGCCGACAGCGCCCCGTAGGTGCGACCGTGAAACGCCTGCTCGACCACCACGATCTTGCCTCCGCGCCGGGCCTTGCGGGCGAGCTTGATCGCCGCCTCCACCACCTCGGCGCCCGAGTTGCCGAAGTAGACCTTCCCGCCGAGCGATCGCTCCGCCAGCCGGCGTGCCAGGCGCATCGCGGGCTCGGTGTAGTAGAGGTTGGTGACATGCATCAGGCGCCCGGCCTGCTCGCAGACCGCCCGCACGACATCGGGGTGGCAATGGCCCACGCTGGACACCGAGATCCCCCCCAGGAAGTCGAGGTACTCGCGGCCCTCGTCGTCCCACA
This sequence comes from Solirubrobacterales bacterium, assembly GCA_038231895.1. GTDB lineage: Bacteria > Actinomycetota > Thermoleophilia > Solirubrobacterales > Solirubrobacteraceae > JALYZC01. The sequence continues at coordinate 674 of JBBSIW010000065.1, forward strand.
GCCGCCACCCCTCGCCGCGCACGAACTCGACGGGGGAACGGGCGTAGGAGGGCACGACGTAGTCGCCCTCGAGCGTCTGGAGCTCGGACAGCGTCATGACGCCGGGCGGATCTTGGTGCCGATGCCGGCGTCGGTGAAGAGCTCGAGCAGCAGCGAGTGCGGGACGCGCCCGTCGATGATGTGGGCGTTTGAGACCCCTCGGTGGATCGCGTCGACGCAGGCGGCAAGCTTGGGGCGCATGCCGCCACTGACCTGGGGCAGCGCAGCCTCCACCTCGTCGGCCGGCACCTGCCCGATCAGGCTCCCGGGGTCGGCAGGGTCGCGCAGCCACCCGCGCACGTCGGTGAGGTAGATGACCTTGAAGGCGCCGAGCGCTCCGGCCACCGATCCCGCCGCCTCGTCGGCGTTGACGTTGTAAGAGGCGCCGTCGCGGTCAGACCCCACGGAGGCGACCACGGGAATGTAGTCCTGGGCGACGTGGTTGATCACGTCGACGTCAACGTGCTCGATGCGCCCCACGAACCCGATGTCGCGCCCGCCCGATGCTGCCTGGCGGCCCACGCGGAAGAGCATGCCGTCGTCGCCGCAGAGCCCGACGGCAGGCTGGCCGTGGCGGCCCAGGCGCAGGACGATGTCCTTGTTGACCTTGCCGACCAGGACCATCTTGGCCACTTCGACGGTGTCCGGAGTGGACACCCGCAGACCATCCACGAACTCCACAGTGATGTCCAGGCGCTCCATGTACTTGGTGATCTCAGGCCCCCCCCCGTGGATGACGATGGGGTTGATGCCCACGTACTTGAGCAGGACGACGTCGCGGGCGAAGTCCTCGCGCAGCTGGGGGTTCTCCATCGCCGCGCCGCCGTACTTGATCACCACCGTCTGGCCGTGGAACTGGCGGATGTAGGGCAGCGCCTCCAGCAGCGTGGCGACGTCGGGCAGGTTGGCGGTCTCCGGGCTCATCAGGTCGTGTACCGAGAATTGATCGTGACGTACTCGTGGGAGAGGTCGGAGAAGAAGACCTCGGTCTCGACACCCTCGCCGGGCAGGCCGATGAGGTACTCGACCTCGTTCCGCGACACGGCCGCGGCCAGGGCCCTCTCGTCGTAGCGCACGGCGACCCCGCCAGAGCACACCTGCACATCCTCGATGGCGATGTCGTAGAGCAGGGGCGCGGTTCCCGGTAGCGCCATCCCGATCGCCTGCGCGATGCGGCCCCAGTTCGGGTCTCCCCCGTGCAGGGCCGCCTTGACCAGCGGTGAGTTCGCGATCGCCCGCGCCGCCCCCTCCACATGGAGCTCGTGGCCGCCCCGCACCGTCACCCGGCCGACCCGCTTGGATCCCTCCCCGTCGTGCACGATCATCAGCGCGAGCTGGCGCATGACGGCGTCGAGCGCCTCCCCGAAGCGCAGCTCGTCCTCTGATTCCGGCGCCACCCGCACGCCCGAGGCGCCGCTGGCCATGAGGATGGCGGTGTCGTTGGTCGAGAGCTGGCCGTCGACGCTGATACGATCGAACGAGCGCTTGACGGTCACGCCGAGGAGGAGGTCCGCCGTCTCGGCCTGCAGCGCGGCATCGGTCTGGACGAAGCAGAACATCGTCGCGAAGGCCGGCGAGATCATCCCCGCCCCCTTGGCCTGGGCGCTGATGCGGACCGATCCAGAGGGGAGGGCCACCTCCAGCGACACCCGCTTGGGATAGGCGTCGGTGGTGCAGATCGCGTCGGCGAGGTCGCGGTCGCCGTCTGGGCGCAGCTCGGTCCGGGCGGCCAGCAGTCCGCTGAGCACGAGATCGACCGGCAACTCGTCGCGGATCGCCCCGGTGGAGGCGACGGCGACGCTCGACTCGGCGATGCCCGTCGCCATTGCCGCGGCGCCCTGAACCTTCGTCGCCGCATCCAAGCCGCGGCGTCCGGTGGCGGCGTTGGCGCAGCCCGAGTTGGCCACGATGGCGCGCAGCCCCGAGAGCTGGCAGCGCTCCTGGCAGAGCAGCACCGGCGCGGCGAGCACGCCCGACCGCGTGAAGCGCGCTGCGCTCACCGTCTCGGCGGCATCGCTGACGATCAGCCCGAGGTCGACCTTGCCGCTGGGCTTGAGGCCACAGGCGACGCCGGCGGCCCGAAACCCCGCGGACAGCCCGGCGACCTCCGTGACGTGCGGCGGCGCGTCGACCCAACGCGAGGAGAAGAAGCTCATGCGACGCCCTCCCCCTCGGGTCGATCGAACATCAGGTTGAGGTTCTGCACGGCCTGCGAGGCCGTCCCCTTCCACAGATTGTCGATGGCTGCGAACACGAGCACCTTGCCCGTGCGCGGGTCGGTGTGCGCCGAGATGCGGCAGATGTTGGTGTCGCGGACCTCGCGCACCCCGGGCGGGCGCTCGCGGACCTCCACGAACGCCTCTCCCTCGTAGGCCTCGCGGTAGAGGGACGCGAGCTCCCCCGCCTCGAGCTCCCGTGCGGGGATCACGTAGCAGGAGACGAGCTCGCCCTGGTCGAGCGGGATCAGGTGGGGCGTGAAGGTCGCCGCCACGGGCGCGCCCAGCCCCGCGAGCTCCTGATCGATCTCCGGCGTGTGGCGGTGGCCCGCCACCTTGTAGGGGTTCATGTTCTCGTCGGCCGAGACGAAGTGCGTGGCGTGGTTGGGCTCGCGCCCGGCGCCCGAGACGCCGGATTTCGCGTCTATGATCACGTCGGCGATCACCCCGGCGCGCGCCAGCGGGGCCAGGGCGAGCAGCGCCGCCGTCGGATAGCAGCCCGGTCCTGCTACCAAGCCGGCGTCGCGCACGGCGTCGCGATAGAGCTCGGCGAGGCCGTACACGGCGTCGGGGAGCAGCTCGGGCGCCCCGTGCTCGCCGTAGTAGGCCTCGTAGACCTCCCGGTCGCGCAGCCGGAAGTCGGCACTGAGATCGACGACTCGCACTTGCAGTGCTCGGAGGTCCCGCACCACGGGCGCCGAGGCGCCGTGCGGGTAGGCGACGACGGCCGCGTCGATGCGTCCGCCGAGGCGGTCGAGGTCGAGCTCCTCGAGCACGAGGGGCACGCGGTAGCGCGGGTGCAGGTCGTCCAGGCGCCGGCCGGCGTCACTGCGGCTCGTGACCGCCGCGAGCTCGAACCAGGGGTGGCGCCACAGCAGCTGCGCGGTCAGCGCCCCGGCGTAGCCCGAAGCGCCGAGGACGGCGACCTCAGCCACGGAGCTCACCCCCGAGCTCGCTTGCCAGCGCCGCGACGATGGCATGGTGCAGGCCGCCGGCCTCCTCGTCGGTGAGCGTGCGGTCGGGCGCCCGAAACTCGAGCGCCAGGGCCAGCGAGACCCGGCCGGCGCCGACCTGCTCGCCGCGGTAGACGTCGAACACCTCGGCGCTGGCAAGCAGCTCGCCGCCCGCGGCCCGGACCACCTCCAGCAGGCGCGCAGCGGCCACGTCGTCGGGAACGATGACCGCCAGGTCCTGGCGGACGGCCGGAAAGCTCGTGAGGTCCCGGTAGAGCGGCGTGCGCGCGGTCGCCAGCTCGGTGACGAGGTCGAGGTCGAGCTCGAATGCGGAGGCGCCGTCGAGGTCCCAGCTCTGGGCGACGAGCGGGTGCAGCTCGCCGATCCAGCCGGCCGGCCGGCCGGCGAGGAGCACATCGGCGCAGCGTCCGGGGTGCAGGAACGGCTGGGAGGCACCGTGCACCTCCCATGGCACGCGCTGGGTGTCGAGGAGGGTCGCGAGAATTCCCTTGGCCGCGTAGTAATCCGCTGGAGGCGGCTCGGGCTCCCGCCACCAGGACGGCCGCGAGCGCCCGCTGAGCAGCACCCCGACGTGGCGACGCTCATCGGGAAGGCCCTCGCCGTCCTCGCGCCGGCTGTACACCGCACCGGTCTCGAACAGCCGCAGGTCACCGGGATCGCGGGCCGCGTTGTCGCGCGCCACGTCGAGCAGCGACCCGAGGAGCAGCGTGCGCATGACCGACTGCTCCTCGGACATGGGATTGACGAGCGCCACCGCGCGCCGGCGCGGATCGTCCGCCGCCAGGCGCAGTCGTTCGGCCACGGCGGGTGACTGAAAGCTCCAGCCCACCGCCTCGAGCAGGCCGTGGCCGGCGAGGGTGTCCTCGGCACGGCGTCGTGCACGCTGGTCAGCCGTCAGCCGCCCGCCGTCCGCGCCGGCGGGCAGCGTGGCGGGCAGGTTCTCCATACCGGCGATCCGCGCGACCTCCTCGATCACATCGACTTCTCGGGTGACGTCGTTGCGGCGAAAGGAGGGGACGGAGACCTCGAGGCCGTCGTCTGCCTCCTCCACGCCGAACTGCAGCGACTCCAGGATCGCGCGGGCGCGCGCGTTCGCGATGGGCTGGCCGAGCAGCCTCCCCACGCGCGCCTCCCGCAACCGGATCTTCTGGGGCTCGGGGCCGGGGCCGCCCACGTCGATCGTGCCCGGGGCGCAGCGGGCGCCGCACAGCGCGATCATCAGGCCCGTCGCCACGGCCTGGGCCTCCATCGCCTGCTCGGGGGCCAGCGCCTTCTCGAAGCGTCCCGAGGCCTCGCTGCGCAGGCCGAGCCGAGCGGATGTGCGCTGGATGTTGGGGCCGTCCCAGGTCGCGGCCTCGATGAGCACGCGGGTGGTGGAGTCTGAGACCTCCGAGCGCGCGCCGCCCATCACCCCGGCGATCGAGGTCGGCCCGTCGTCGTCGCAGATGATCACGACATCGGAGTCGAGCCCGCGCGTCTCACCGTCGAGCGTCTCCACCGGCTCGCCCTCGGCAGCCCGCCGCACCACGAGCCGGCCGCCCGCCACCCGATCGAAGTCGAACGCGTGCATCGGCTGACCGGTAAGCAGCATCACGTAGTTGGTGATGTCGACGACGTTTGAGATCGAGCGCTGGCCGGCGGCGGCCAGGCGCGCCTTGAGCCACTCCGGCGACGGCGCGATTGCCACTCCCTCGAACAGCCGGGACGTAAAGCGTGGGCACAGCTCCCCCACCTCGACCGCGATGTCGACGCCCGCCACCTCGCCGTCCGAGCCGGGGTCATCCTGCCAGGGCGGCGGTTGCAGCGCGGCGGCGGTGGCGGCATGGACCTCGCGGGCCACGCCGTAGACGCCCAGGCAGTCCGGCCGGTTGGGCGTGACCTCGAGCTCGAGCACGTCGTCGGCGATGGCCAGCACCTCGGCCAGCGGCGTGCCGGGCGCAGCGCCGTCGGAGTCGAGCACGATGATCCCGCTGTGATCGGGGCCGATGGCCAGCTCGTCCTCGGCCAGGATCATCCCCTCCGAGACCACGCCGCGCAGCGTCGCCGAACCCAGCTCCGTCCCGTCGGGCATGACCGCCCCGGGACGGGCCACCGCCACGGTCTGGCCCGCCGCCACGTTGGTCGCGCCGCACACGATCTGCGCGGGCTCGCCGGCCCCCACGTCGACGCGGCATACCCGGAGCCGGTCGGCGTCCGGGTGGGCATCGGCCTCGAGCACCCGCCCGACGACGAACCCCTCGGGCGCGCGCACGCCATGGCGCAGGACCCGCTCCACCTTGGTCCCGGTCATGTCCAGGCGCTGCGCCAGCGCCGTCGCACTGACATCCGGGCGGCAGTACTCATGCAGCCAGTGCAGGGGCACCCTCATGCGAATTGCCCCAGGAAGCGGCGGTCGTTGTCGTAGAGCACGCGCAGGTCGGGCACCTCGTGCTTGAGCATGGCGATCCGCTCGATGCCCATGCCGAAGGCAAAGCCCTGCACGCGCTCCGGGTCATAGCCGTGCTCTCGCACCGCCTCGAACACATTGGGGTCCACCATGCCGGCCCCGAGGATCTCGATCCACTTCTCCCCCCGGCACACCGGGCAGCGCGAGCCGTCGGCCAGCTCGCCGTTGGTGCAGCGAAAGCAGGACACGTCGACCTCGACGCTCGGCTCGGTGAACGGGAAGAAGTGCGGGCGCAGGCGCACCTCGCGTTGGTCGCCGAAGATCGCGCGGGCGAAGGCCAGCAGCGTCCCCTGCAGGTCGGCCAGCGTGACGTCCTCGTCCACGGCCAGGCCCTCGATCTGATGGAACTGCGGGGTGTGGGTCGCGTCGGAGTCGGGGCGGTACACGCGGCCCGGCACCACGATGTACAGCGGCGGCGGATGGGCCTCCATGGCCCGGACCTGCACGGGCGAGGTGTGCGTCCGCAGGAGCACGTCGTCGGAGACGTAGAAGGTGTCGCTCGGCGCCCGGGCGGGATGCTTGGCATCGTGGTTGAGCGCGTCGAAGTTGTAGTGCACGAGCTCGACCTCGGGCCCTTCGGCCACGTCGTAGCCGAGGCCCAGGAAGACGTCCTCGATCTCCCGGCGCGTCGACGTGAGCAGGTGAAGGCGACCCACCATCGCAGCGGGGTCACCCGGGAGGGTCACGTCCACGCGGTCGCGCGCGAGGGCGGTGTCGAGCTCGGCCACCTCGAGCTCCGCAGTGCGGCGCTCCAGCAACGCCTCCAGCGCGGCGCGGGCCTGGTTGGCCGCCTTGCCCACGGCGCCGCGCTCCTGCGCGGGCAGGTCGCGGACGCCGCGCAGCAGGTTGGGGAGCTCGGCCTTGCGGCCGAGATAGCCGATGCGCAGGTCCTCGAGCGCGCCGCTGTCGGCCGCCGAGGCGATCGCCCCCTCGGCCTCCGCGCGCAGGGCTGCGATGCGATCGATCATGGCCGGGGCATCCTAGTTGCCTCATACAGCGCCACCGTGGCGGCCATGGCCGCGTTGAGCGAGTCCCCATGGATGGGAATGTGGGCGCTGCGATCACAGCCGGCGACCACGTTCGCCGGCAGACCGTCGCGCTCGGCGCCCACCAGCAGCGTGGCCGCCTCGAGCGGTCCGCGGAGTGCGTCTCCGGCGCCGGGCACGAGCGCCACGCGCTCACCCGGAAGGTCATGCGGCCCCCCGTGCGCCAGTGCCACGCTGAAGATCGCCCCCATGCTCGCCCGCACGGACTTGGGCCCGTAGGGGTCCGCGCAGCCGGGGCCGAGCACGACGCCGGACGCACCGAAGGCGGCCGCCGCACGCAGGACGGCGCCAAGGTTGCCGGGGTCTCCCACCCCGTGCAGGTAGACGCAGAGCGGGCCCCGGATCGCCTGAAAGCGCTGCTCGTAGACCGCGAGCACGCGCGTGCCCGATGCCAGCGTCGAGGCGCCGGCGAGCACCGCGGGCTCGACCTCGACTCCTCCCAGCTCGCTGCCCGCGGCGCAGTAGCGCTCGAGCGCCGGCCAGCCCGCGGCGTCGGCGGCGGCGAGCAGGTCCTCGCCCTCGGCCACGAAGCGTCCGGAGCGCTCGCGCTCGCGCCGCTGCGCCAGCTTGCGAACTCCCTTCATGTGTTCGTTGTGTGGGGAGGTGATGGTGGTCATGAACGAAAAAAGGGCGCCATCCTGGAGGATCGGCGCCCGTCGAGGGTGATGCGTCGGTGGTCTGGACTCAGGCGACCGACGCCTCGCGGGCTTGCTCGGCAAAACGTCGGAACGTGTCGGCATCGCGGACGGCGATGTCCGCGAGGATCTTGCGGTCGAGCTCGATCCCGGCTGCCTTGAGGCCGTGCATGAACTGCGAGTAGGTGAGGCCGTTCTGGCGCGCCGCGGCGTTGATGCGGGTGATCCACAGCCGCCGAAAGTCGCGCTTGCGGTTGCGCCGGTCCCGGTAGGCATAGGAGTCGGCCTTGAGCAGCGCCTCCTTGGCCCGCTTGTAGGACGAGTGGGCCTCCCCCCGATAACCCTTGGTCCGGGCCAGGGTGACGCGCCGCTTCTTGCGCGCGTGGACCGAGCGCTTGACGCGCGTCACGACTTGCCTCCGAGCAGCTTGCGGACCCGCGGCCGGTCGGCCGGAGCGATCTCGACCGGGTTGGCGAAGTGGCGTTTGCGCTTGGGTGACTTCTTCTCGAGGATGTGGCTCGAGTAGGAGTGGCGCCCTCGGAGCTTGCCCGTGGCGGTCTTGCGAAAGCGCTTCTTGGCGCCGGAATGCGTCTTCATCTTCGGCATGGGCCCGCCAAGTAAAGCAGACCGCATGCGGGCCGCCGCGCCCTTGCAGGCGATCAGCCGGCGGGGGCGTTCTCCTCGGTCACGGCCTTGCCGGGCGCCAGCATCATCGTCATGTTGCGCCCGTCCTGGATCGGGCGCTGCTCGACCACCGCGAGCTCGGCCAGCTCGTCGGCCAGGCGCGTGAGGATCATCTCGCCGCGCTCGGGGTGGGTGACCTCGCGCCCGCGAAACATGATCGTCACCTTGACCTTGTCTTGCTGCTTGAGAAAGCGCGTGACGTGGCCCTTCTTGGTGTTGTAGTCGTGCAGGGCGATCTTGGGGCGGAACTTGATCTCGCGCACGGTGATCTGCTGCTGGTGCTTGCGAGCCTGCTTCTGCTTCTGCTCCTGCTCGTACTTGTACTTGGAGTAGTCGAGCACGCGGCACACCGGGGGCCGCGCCTCGGGGGCCACCTCGACGAGGTCTAACTCGCGCTCCTGTGCGTAGCGCAGCGCATCTTCGATCTTGAGCACGCCGACCTGCGAGCCATCATCGCCGATGAGACGCACCTCAGAGACACGAATGCGCTCGTTGATGCGTGTCGGGTCCCGCTCGGGCGGACGCCGGTCGAACCTGCGGGGGACCGGCACTAGTTCGTTTGGGGGCGCGTCAAGCGGGGCGCGCGATTGCCAGCAGCGTCATCAACAGTGGCGAGTATAGCGGTGGTGGGCTACTCGGAGCGATCCGCACTCTCTCGTTGCAGGCGCGTGACGAAGTCGTCGAGCGCGAGGGCGCCCTCGTCACCCTTGCGATGCTCGCGCACTGAAACCTGGCCCTGCTCGGCCTCGCGGTCACCGACGATGAGCATGTAGGGGATCTTGCGCACCTCCGCGTCGCGAATCTTGCGCCCCACCGACTCAGTGCGATCGTCGAGCTCGACGCG
>JBBSIW010000066.1:0-9503 GCA_038231895.1 Solirubrobacterales bacterium
GCCACTACGGGGCTCGGGTCAACTTGGACTTGACCGTGCGGGTGCGCCGGCGCTGGCGCGCGGACGAGTCCCTGCTCGACCGGTTGGGGATCGATTAGCAGTCCGCGCGAGCGCGGCGCACACCCCCGCCTCGAATGTCCTGCGGAGATAGCGAAACACGGCGGGATGTGACCCCGGCGCCGCGTTGAGCTGTTCGTTGGCCGAGATGACGATGGAGCGGCGGCCGTTCGCCGTGGCGGCGATGAACTGCGTGTAGCCGGGGAAGTTCCCCGTGTGGCCGTACACGGTCCCACACCGCGTGCGGTAGCGGAAGATCGCCAGGCCGGCGGCGGTCGTGCCCGGGCCGGGGGGCTCGGACGCGCCCGGGACGAAGCGCCGCTGCTGGTTTCGGATCGCGGAGCCGAGCAGGCGCCGGCCGGCGTAGGCGCGGACGAACGCATTGAGCTCGGATGGCGTCGACACCATGCCGCCGGCCGCCCACACCGAGGCCATGCTCAGCGCCTCGCTGACGTCCTCGTAGCGTTCGCGGGGCTGGGCGTCGTAGCCGTGGACGTAGGGCGTGGGCATGAGGAAGGTCGAGGGAAGGCTGGTGCGCCGCAGGCGCAGGGGCTGGAGCACCTGGGCTCCGAGCTGAGCCTCGAACGGACTTCGGGTGGCGGCCTCGACCATGAGGCCGGCGACCAGGTTGTCGGTGTTCGAGTACTCATACCGTGACCCGGGGGCGAATTCGAGCGGCGTTGCGGTCACGAAGCCGACGAGCTCGCGCGGCGTGACGTAGGCGCGTGGGGTCTTGGTCAGCAGATCCGTCAAGCCACGGCTCGCCGTGTAGTTGGGCAGGCCGCTGCGGTGCTGGAGGAGCTCGCGCATCGTGATCGGCCCCCATGAGGGCGGGAGGTCGGGGACGCGCTGGGCGACCGTATCCTCGAGCGAAAGGCGTCCGGCCTCGACGAGGCGCAGGACGACAGCCCCCTCGAACGCCTTGGTCGTGCTCGCGATGCGGACGTGATCGGTGACGCGCGGCCGACGCCGTCGACCTCTATCGGCCACGCCGACGGTGAGAAATCGCCGCTCCTCACCGCGCTGGATGAGGGCGGACACCCCGGGCGGACCCTCGGGCCGGGCGACCACCGCACGTAGAGATCGCTGCAGGGCAGCGTCGACCCGATCGCGCGCAGCCGCACTCGCCTGCGCGGGGCAGGCGACCGCCGCTGCGACTGCGGCGGCGGCAATGAGACTCGCTGAGCGTCCGCGCACGGGCCCCAATCTATCGCTGCGGCGCTACTTGGCGATCACGCGGTCCAGATTCGCCTTGCCGCGCTCGTGGTCGTAGTCGTCGATCGGCGGATTCTCCGGCGGGGCCTTCTCGTGCGGGCTGGTCGCCCGCTCGGGGCGCGGCTCGTCCTCGGCCTGTGGGGCTTGCTCTGGTGGATCCTGCTTGGGGTTGGTCATGTTTGTCACATACCCACTCTGAGGCGGCCCATTCGCGCACTTGCCAGCCACCTGGAATCATCGACTCATGGACGATTCCCAGATCGCCTACGACGACCGCGGCCTGGTCCCCTGCGTGGTCCAGGACTGGCACACCGGCGAGGTCCTGACGCTCGCCTACATGAACGCCGCCGCACTGGAGCGGACCCGCGAGACGGGGGAGGTGCATTTCTACAGCCGCTCGCGCCAGGAGCTCTGGCACAAGGGCGCGACGAGCGGCAACACCCAGGCGGTCCGGGCCATCCGCTACGACTGCGACGGTGACGCGCTGCTGGCCCTCGTCGAGCCCGCGGGCCCGGCCTGTCACACCGGCGAGCGCACGTGCTTTTTCCGGGGCGACCTGCGGCCCGCGTCGCCCCACGAAAGCCTGCCCGAGCTCGAGCGGATCGTGGCCGAGCGCGCGCGGGAGCGACCCGAGGGCTCCTACACGGTGGAGCTGCTCGCCGACCCGCCGCGGATCGGCGCGAAGGTGCGCGAGGAGGCCGAGGAGGTGGCGCGGGCGGCCGCCTCGGAGTCCGATGACCGGGTGGCCGAGGAGGCGGCCGACGTCCTCTTTCACCTGGTCGTCCTCCTGCGCAGCCGTGGCCTTGGCCTGAGGGATGTCGAGGAGGTCCTCGATGGCCGTCGCCGCTGACGCCCTCGCGGTCACGCCCACGCTCGAGGAGGTGCGTGAGCTGGCCCGCGAGCACAACCTCGTGCCGCTGCGCCATACCTTCATCGAGGACTGTGAGACGCCGGTGTCCGCCTTCCTCAAGCTGCGCGACGACGGTCCCGCCTTCCTACTCGAGTCTGCCGACCAGGCGCAACGGCTGGGGCGCTACTCGTTCATCGGCTTTCGGCCGCGCAAGGTCGTCCGCTGGTCGCTGGGCGACGACGGCGATCCCTACGCACTGGCCGCCGCCGAGGTCGCGCGCTACTCCCAGGCGCCGCTGGCGGACCTGCCGCCGTTCGCGGGCGGAGCCGTCGGGTTCTTCGCCTACGACCTCGTACGCACGGTCGAGCCGCTCGGCGAGCCCAATCCCGATCCGGTGGGGCTGCCCGATCTGGCGCTCATGCTGTCCGATCTGCTGGTCGTGTTCGACCACCTCAAGCACACCGTGAGCGTGCTCGCCAACGTCTATGCCGAGGACGACGTCGACACGGCCTATGCCGCCGCACGCGACGCAATCGCCGACGTGCGCCGGCGTCTGGCGGGGCCGGTGCCCCATGCGGCCGGCTTCCCCGGCCATGACCGCGCGATGCCCGAGTTTCACAGCAACGTGCCGCGCGAGCGCTTCGAGGCGATGGTGTCCCGGATCGTCGAGTACGTGCACGCGGGCGACGCGTTCCAGGTCGTGCCCTCCCAGCGGTGGTCGGCTCCCTCGCCGGTCGAGGCGTTCTCGGTCTATCGCGGGCTGCGCACGGTCAACCCCAGCCCCTACATGTACTTCCTGGACTTCGGCGACTTCCAGATCGCCGGGGCCAGCCCCGAGCCGCTGGTGACCGTCAGCGGTCGCACGGTGTCGACGCGGCCGGTCGCCGGCACGCGGCCGCGCGGCGCCGATGCCGCGCAGGACGCACGCATCGCCCGCGAGCTGCTCGAGGACGAGAAGGAGCAGGCCGAGCACGTGATGCTCGTGGACCTGGGCCGCAACGACCTCGGCCGCGTGTGCGAGTACGGCACCGTGGCGGTGGAGACCTACATGGCGGTGGAGACCTACAGCCACGTGATGCACATCGTCTCCTCGGTCACCGGTCGGCTCCGCGACGACGTGGCGGCGGTGGACGCACTGCGCTCCGTGCTTCCCGCCGGCACGCTCTCGGGCGCCCCCAAGGTGCGTGCGATGCAGATCATCGACGAGCTCGAGCCCGTCAAGCGCGGCGGCTACGGCGGCGCGGTCGGGTGGCTCTCCTACGCCGGGGACCTCGATACCGCCATCCACATCCGGACCGTCGTGGTCAAGGACGGCGTCGCCCACGTGCAGGCGGGCGGCGGGACCGTGGCCGACGCCGATCCCGCGTACGAGTTCCGTGAGTCCCAGGCCAAGGCGCGGGGTGTGCTCGCGGCGATCGAGCTGGCCGTTGACCAGGCCGGCTGGGCCTGATATCCTTTACTTTTTCTGTACATAGGTAAAGGATGCCGAAGGTTTCGAGCAAGAACCAGATCACGATTCCGGTCCGCGTGTTGCGCGAAGCCGGGATCAAGGCAGGCGACGAGCTCGTCGTGCGGGCCACCGGCCGGGGACGGGTGGAGGTAGAGCAGTTGGATAGCTGGGTAGACAAGTGGGCCGGCTCGATGCCGCCCGGCACCTATCCGCCCGGATACCTCGACAAGCTGCGCGACGAGTGGGAGCGGTAGCTCTCGACGCCGATGTGGTAATCGGTGCTCTGCATAGGCTCGATGCCCACCACTCCGACGCGGTAGCGCTGCTTCGCAGGCATGAGAATGATCCGATCGTGATCAGCGCCGCCGCCTACTCGGAATGCATGGTGAGTGCGCTGCGCCGCGGGGAGGGCTGGCGCGTCGACGGGATGCTCGAGGATGCTGCTGCCGAGATCGTGCCGATCGATCGGGGCATCGCGCACCGCGCAGCTGAGCTCCGTGTGCGTCATCGCGCTCTGCGTCTGCCCGACGCGTTCACGCTTGCGACGGCGCTTGCCCGGGGTGCCGAGCTCCTGACGTTCGACCGTCGGATGCGCAGCATCGAGCGCCGTGAACGATGACCAGCGTCCTCGTCATCGACAACTACGACTCGTTTACCTACAACCTCGTGCAGTACCTGGGAGAGCTCGGAGCCGAGCTCGAGGTCGTGCGCAACGACCGCGCGACCACCCAGGAGCTGCTCGCGCGGCGCCCGGACCGCGTAGTCGTCTCGCCGGGCCCGTGCACGCCCAACGAGGCTGGGATCTCGGTCGACGTGATGCGCCGGTTCCCCGAGGCAGGAGTCTCCACCCTGGGGGTCTGCCTGGGCCACCAGGCGCTCGCCCAGGCGTTCGGCGGGCGGGTGGTCCGCCACGAGCCCGTCCACGGCAAGACGACCTCGGTCGAGCACGACGGGGCGACTATCTTCGCGGGCCTCGACAGCCCACTCACCGTCGGGCGCTACCACTCGCTGGTGGTCGACCCCGTGCTGCCGGATTGCTTTGAGCCCACGGCGCAGGGAGGGGGGGTGCTGATGGGCATCCGTCACCGCGAGCTGGCCGCCGAGGGCGTGCAGTTTCACCCCGAGTCCATCCTCACGGCCTCGGGCAAGCAGATGCTGGCCAACTTCCTCGCTTCGCCCGTGGCCTGATGGCCAATCCGTTCCTGACCCACGCCATCGACACGGTGGCTTCGGGCGTCGACCTGAGCGCCGACCGGGCTGCGGAGGTGCTGGCCGAGGTGATGGCGGGCGCGGCGTCGGAGGTCGAGATCGCCGCCCTGCTCATCGGGCTGCGCACGAAGGGCGAGACCGTCGAGGAGCTGACGGGCCTGGCTCGGACCATGCGCGCGCTGGCCACGCCGGTCGACACCGGTCGCGACGACCTGCTCGACACCGCGGGCACGGGCGGCGGACGGCCCACGTTCAACGTGTCGACCACCGCAGCCCTGATAGCCGCCGGCGCGGGATGCGCGGTGGCCAAGCACGGCAATCGCTCCGCCACCGGCCTGTCGGGCTCGGCGGACCTGCTCGAGGCCCTGGGGGCGAGGATCGATCTTGCTCCGGCCGACGTGGCGCGGTGCATCGCCGAGGTCGGGTTCGGTTTCATGTTCGCCCCGGCGCACCACCAGGCCACACGGTTCGTCGTGCCGGTGCGCAAGGAGCTCGCCGTCCGCACTATCTTCAACTTCCTCGGCCCGTTGACCAATCCGGCCGGCGCGACGCGGCAGGTCATCGGCGTTTCAGACCCCTCCTACCTGGACACCATGGCGGGTGCGCTGGCGCGCCTGGGGGCGCGCAAGGCGCTGGTAGTGTCCAGCCAGGACGGACTCGATGAGATGAGCACCGCAGGTTCAACGCACGTCGTCGAGGTCACCGGAGACGGGATCGAGCGCTACACGGTCGCACCAGGCGACGTTGGGCTGTCCATCGCGGCACCCGAGGAGCTCTCCGGCGGGGGTCCCGCGGAGAACGCCCGCATCGCCCGCGCGATCGTGGCCGGCGAGCCCGGCGCCAAGCGCGACCTCGCCGTGCTCAATGCCGGTGCGGCCATCTACGTGGGCGGCCGCGCCGATTCGCTGGCCACCGGCGTGCGGGCCGCCGAGACGTCCATCGACGATGGGGCCGCCGCGGCGACGCTCGAGCGCCTCGTCGCCCGCACGGTGGAGCTGGCGCCGGCATGAGCGTGCTCGAGCGCATCGTCGACTCCACCAGGCAAGACCTCGATCGCCGGCGACACGAGGTTTCGCAGTCCGACCTCGAGCGCGCGATCGCCACGCGGGGCGACGACCGGCCCTTCGCCGAGGCGGTCGCCAGTCCGGGCATATCGGTGATCGCCGAGCACAAGCGACGCTCACCGTCGGCGGGCGAGCTGCGTTCCGGCGTCAGCGTGACCGAGGTGGTGGGAGCCTATGAGCGCGGCGGCGCGGCGGCGCTGTCGGTGCTCACCGAGGCCAGCCATTTCGGCGGCTCGCTCGAGGACCTGCGCGAGGCGCGCGCCGCCTGCGCACTGCCCATCCTGCGCAAGGACTTCATCGTCGACGCCTACCAGGTGTACGAGTCGGCGGCCGCAGGGGCCGACGCGCTGCTGCTCATCGTCGCCGCGCTGGACCAGCGCGATCTCCAGGCCCTCTACGACGAGGCCCGCGGGCTGGACCTCGACGTGCTGGTCGAGGTCCACGACGAGCGCGAGCTTGAGGCGGCGCTCGCGGTCGACGCGGAGGTCATCGGAATCAACAACCGGGATCTGACCGATTTCTCCGTGGACGTGGAGCGCACGTTCTCCCTGCTCTCCGACGTGCCCGCGGGCAAGGCCGTGGTTTCTGAGTCTGGGTTTCACACCCGGGCTCAGCTCGAGGAGCTCGAGCGGGTGGGGGTCGACGCCGCGCTGGTGGGCGAGTCGCTCATGCGCGCGGAGGACCTCGAGGTTGCCTGCCGCGCGCTCACGGGCACCGGCCAAGGGGCCGATGTTTCTCTTTAGGGTGACCATGGCCGGGCTTTAGCCGCCGTTCACGCCACGCCACCAGAATCTCGAGCCATGAAGAAAGCCCTTGCCTCCCCGTTCCTGGCCGCCCTGATCGGCGGACTCGTGGTCGCCGTCGCGCTGCTGGTGCTGGGAGTCGATCGCGGTGGTCAGACCAAGACCGTCGTACAGCCCGGCCCGGTGTCGGGTACCGCTGTGGCCAACCGCTCGTCGTCGTCGCTCACGGCGCGCGACATCTACAAGCGCGTGGCTCCCGGCGTGGTCAATGTGAAGGCGCAGATCGTGCAGCGGGTGCAGTCGCCCTTCGACTTGGCTCCCCAGGATCAGCGGGGTGAGGCGAGCGGGTCCGGCTTCGTCGTGGATCCGGCGGGCTACATCCTCACCAACGCGCACGTCATCGAGGGGGCCTCCCAGGTGACTGTGTCGTTCAAGGACAAGAAGACGGCGAGCGCGAAGGTCGTAGGGCGCGACAGCTCCACAGACCTCGCGCTGCTGAAAGTTGACGAGGGGGAGCCGGGCCTCACGGTGCTTGCCCTCGGCGACTCGCGGACCATGCAGGTCGGTGACCCGACGATCGCGATCGGCAACCCCTTCGGTCTCGATCGGACGCTCACCACCGGAGTTGTCTCGGCCTTGCAGCGCCAGATTCAGGCTCCCAACGGCTTCACGATCTCGAACGTGATCCAGACCGACGCAGCCATCAACCCGGGCAACTCCGGGGGTCCGCTGCTCGACGCCGCCGGTCGAGTGATAGGGATCAACTCCCAGATCGCCACGGGCGGGAGCGGCAACGGGAACGTTGGCGTCGGCTTCGCGGTGCCAATCAACACGGCGAAGGAGATTCTCCCCCAACTCAAGAGCAAGGGGAGCGTCGCTCGTGCTTACCTGGGAGTCCTCTTCGATCCCAAGGCCTCCAACGCACTGGTGCGGGGCGTGGCCTCAGGCGGCCCGGCCGCCAAGGCGGGCATCCGTGAGGGCGACATCATCGCCAAGATCGACGGCAACTCCGTCAAGTCCTCGGAGGGCGTAATCGGAACGATCAACGACAAGAAGGCTGGCGACTCGGTGACGCTCGAGGTTCTGCGTGACAACCAGCCGCGGACGGTCCGCGGCACGCTCGGACAGCGGCCATCAGCCGCAATGCACCAGTAGCGACCCTCACTCCCATTGAAGCGCGCAGTACGCGCTCTACGATGGACGCGTGAGCGACGTGCGGGTCAAGATCTGCGGCACCACCAGCCTCGAGGATGCCGAGCGCGCGGCCGAGCTGGGCGCCTGGGCGGTGGGGCTGATCTTCCATCAGCCCTCGCCCCGGCGCTGTGCGCCCGACGAGGCGGCGGCGATCGCGGCGGCCCTGCGGCGGCGCGTCGAGGTGGTGGGCGTGTTCGTCAACCGGCCGCTGGAGGAGGTGGTCAGGCGGGCGGATGAGGTGGGGCTCTCGATCGTGCAGCTGCACGGGGACGAGGGGCCGGCCTACTGCTCCGAGGTCGCGCGCCGCACCGGCTGCCGGGTGATGAAGGCCCGGCAGGTCCGAAGCGGCGCGGACCTGCTCGCGCTCGCCGCCTTCCACGTGGACTTTCACCTGCTCGACGCCCATGCGTACGGCCTGCGCGGCGGGACGGGCCAGACCTTCGACTGGCGCCTCGCCGCCCGCCGCCGTTCACGGGTGCCCATGGTCCTCTCCGGCGGCCTCACGCCCGAGAACGTGAACGAGGCGATCGCCCAGACCTCGCCGTGGGGCGTGGACGTCGCCACCGGGGTGGAGGCGCGGCCCGGGCGCAAGGACCCGGCGCGGCTCGAGGCGTTCTTCGCGGCCGTAGGGGCGGGCGCTGCGGAGGTCGTGCGGTGAGCGCCGTGGAGCACCGGTTCGGTGCCTACGGCGGCCAGTACGTGCCCGAGACGCTCATGCCCGCGCTGGCCGAGCTCGAGGCCGGGTGGCAGGCGGCGCGAGATGACCCCGCCTACCGGGAGGACCTCGATCGGCTGCTGCGCGACTACGCCGGACGCCCCACGCCGCTGTACGAGGCGCGCCGCCTGAGCGAGCGCGCTGGGCGCCCGGTGTGGCTGAAGCGGGAGGACCTGCTCCACACCGGTGCCCACAAGCTCAACAACGCGCTCGGCCAGGCGCTGCTGGCGGCCCGGATGGGCAAGGCTCGCGTGATCGCCGAGACCGGCGCAGGACAGCACGGCGTCGCCACCGCAACCGCCTGCGCACTGCTCGACCTCGAGTGCGTGGTGTACATGGGGACCGAGGACATGCGTCGCCAGAAGCCGAACGTCGAGCGCATGGGGCTCCTCGGCGCCACGGTCACCCCGGTGGAGGCCGGCCAGCGCACGCTCAAGGAGGCGGTGTCCGAGGCCATCCGCGACTGGGTGGCCAATGCCGCCGGCACCCACTACGTGCTCGGCTCGTGCGTCGGCCCGGCGCCCTATCCGGCGATCGTGCGCGAGCTCCAGCGCGTGATCGGCGACGAGGCCCGCGCGCAGATGCTCGAGCGCGTAGGGCGCCTTCCCCAGCGGGTGATCGCCTGCGTGGGCGGTGGCTCGAACTCGATCGGGATGTTCGCCGCCTTCCTCGACGACGAGGACGTCGAGCTCATCGGCGTCGAGGCTGCCGGGGAGGGGATGGAGAGCGGGCGCCACGGCGCGCCCCTGACCGAGGGCGGGCGCCCCGGCGTGCTCCATGGCTCGCTCTCGGCCATCCTGCAGGACCACCGCGGCCAGATCTCCGAGGCGCATTCGATCTCCGCGGGCCTGGACTACCCCGGCTCCGGGCCCGAGCACGCCCACCTGCGCGACACCGGGCGCGCCCGCTACGTGGCGATCACCGACGACGAGGCGGTTGCCGCCTTCCGGGCGGTCACCCGGCTGGAAGGGATCATCCCCGCCCTGGAGTCCTCCCACGCCGTCGC
>JBBSIW010000067.1:0-9492 GCA_038231895.1 Solirubrobacterales bacterium
CCTTCAAGCGCCGTAACGTGGGCTCCTTCAACCAGCCGCGCCTGGTGGCCGCCGCGGTGCTTGCCGCGCTCGCGGCGGTCGCGACCGCCCTGCCCGCCCTGCTCTCGCTGGCGCTGCTCACGCTCGTGGCGTGTGCGCTGATCGCCTACGAGGTCAGGCGCTACGCGCCAGCGCGCGCCCGGATCCGCCACGGAACCTGACCATCGCGTCCTGGGCCTCGCGTCGTTCAGGTCGTCTCAGCCGCGGCCACGGGTGAGGGCTCGACGCGCAACAGCCGCGCCAGGCCGGTCGGCATCCACCAGTTCCAGCGGCCCATCAACGAGACGACGGCGGGCACGAGCAGCGCTCGGATCAGCGTCGCGTCGAGCAGAATGCCAGCCGCGAGCCCGGTTGCGAGGATCTTCACGTCGGTCTGCGGCCCCGACGCCATCGCCACGAAGGTGAGGAACAGGATCAGCGCCGCGCTCGTGACCAATCGGCCCGTGCGGCCCAAGCCGACGATGACGGCGTCATTTGTGTCGTGGGCCCCGTCGTACTCCTCGCGCATGCGGGCGAGGATGAACACCTCGTAGTCCATCGAGAGGCCGTAGAGGAAGGCGAAGATCATCACCGGGATCCAGCTCGCGATCGCGCCGGTGGGATCGATCCCCCAGATCTGCGACGAGCCGTTGCCCTCCTGCCACACGAACGCGAGCACGCCCCAGGCGGCGCCCACAGAAAGGATGTTGAGCAGGACCGCCTTGATGGGCAGGAGGATCGAACGGAAGGCGCGCGCGAGCAGCAGGAAGGTGACGAGCGCGATCAGGGCGATCATGAGCGGGAACGAGCCGTAGACCGCATCGATGAAGTCCGCATTCTCCGCGCCCGTGCCGCCCACTCTGGCTGGGGCCGAGGTGACGTTGCGGACCTTCTCGACGGTCGTGCGGCCAGCGGCGGAATCGTCGCCGCGCGTGGGAATGGCGAGGACGATCGACTGCCCGTTTCGTTCCCATCCGCGCGCCGTGGGCCCGGACACGCCGTGGACGCCGTCCACCTTGGCCTGCGTCGCCTCCACGGCCTTGCTCGCGCCGGTGGGCGAAAGCGTCTCGACCGGCGAGATGGCCCCCGCGCCGATGCCGGACTTCTCCAGCGCGACAAGGCCGTCCTTGGCATCGCCCTTCTGGGCGATCGTGTTCGGATCGGCGTTGCCCAGATGCATGCCGGTGGCCGAGTAGAGCAGCACGCCCAGGATGACCGCCGCCGCCACCGCGGCGAGTCCTCGCCGGCGCACGACCGCCGCTGACCAGCGCCGCCACCCGGCATCGCTGTTGTCGCGGCGCCGGATCCGGCGGCGGTCCAGCCGCGGCCCCCAGGAGGCGAGGATCACCGGCAGCAGCGTGAGCGCCACCGCGGTGGCCACCAGCGGGATCAGCAGGCCGCCGTACCCGATGCTGCGCAGGAAGGGCAGCGGCAGGACGACGAGCGCGAGCAGGCCGACCGCGACCGTGGTCCCCGAGAACGCCACGGCGCGCCCGGCAGTGCCCATCGCCGCGGTGACGGCGTCCTCGTTGTCGAGGCCCTTGTCGCGCTCCTCGCGCCAGCGCACCACGACCAGCAGCGCGTAGTCGATCGAGACGCCCAGCCCCACCAAGGCGACGAGGAACTGCACGACCGGCGAGAGCTCCGTGATCTGGGTCAGGCCCAGGAGCAGGAAGAAGGTCACCAGAACCGAGCAGATCGCCATCACGAGAGGGACGAGGGCGAGCAGCGATCCGAACACGAACACGAGCACGAGCAGCGCCCCGACGCCGCCGAGCACGACCTCGAGGAGCACGCCCGGGCCGCCGCCGCCGCCCTGCGAGCCCTGAAGTGCGTCGAATCCGGTGACCTTCACGCCCGCATCCCCTGCGAGCTCGGCTTTCATCGCCTTGGCGAACTTCGTGTTCTCGCCGAACGCATCCATGGATCGCGGCGGGAAGGCATAGATGAACGAAGTGCGCCCGTCGCTGGACGTGAACGCCTTGTCCCCGGTTGACCCGTAGCCCGCGACGCGCGCTCTCGGGAACCGCTTCTCCAGCTTCTGCTCGAGCGTGCGCAGCTGAGCGCGATCGCTCCCAGTGACCACCGCCAGCGTCGGCGGGTTCTCGCCGCCGTTGCCGAAGATCTTCGCGATCTTCTGGTTGGTCTCCCACCCCTCCTTGCCGGGCACGGTGAATCGCTGATCGAACTTCACGGTCCCCGAGGCCATCATCCCGACGACGGTGAGAACGATCCAGGCGACGCCGACGAGGCGCTTGTGGCGCAGGACAAGGCGGGTCAGGTTCTGCATGGCGAGGATCCCCTATTCGTTCGCGTTGCGAATGGTGGTGTATCACAAACCGTTCGCGGAACGTATTATCTACCTGTGAACCTCCCGTCGCATGACTCGCTGAACCAGTACACGGGGTTCCTGCTGCGAAAGGTCTCGTTGGCGGCGTTCGAGGGCTTCGCGTCGGTCTGCGAAGAGGACGGCCTGCATCCGATGCACTTTGGCCTGCTCACCATCCTCGAGGCGGAGGGGCCGATATCCCAGCGGGCGCTTTCAGACCGTGCGGGGATCGACGCCAGCACCATGGTCCAGCGCATGGACGCCCTCGAGGACAAAGGGCTCGTGGCCCGCCCTCGCAACACCGAAGATCGCCGCTCCTACGAGATCGAGCTGTCGCCGCAAGGGCGTACGGCGCTGCGTCAGCTGCGCAGGCAGGCCGCAAAGAGCGGCGATCGTCTGTTCGCCGTACTGGACGGGGACGAGCGCGCGCAGCTGCACGCGCTGCTGCTCAAGGTCGCCGAGGTCCTCGACCGCCCCTCATAGCCCGTGGCCGACTCGGCCCTAGCTGGCGGCTTTACACTCGCGGGCGTGCAGACCACGAGGTCGGAACATTAGATGGCGCTGCGTCCGCCATTTCCGTTTGACCTGCCGCTTTCTCTGATCAGCGACCTTCGCTCCTTGGCGTCCTCCGCCGCCCAGCTCGTGGGGCGACTGGATACGGCCGACGCGACGCTTCAGCGACTACTCGGAGCGGTGGAACCGATCGGCGGCGAACTGGGCAAGCTTCGCCGCGTCGTCGTCGCCATGCAGGCTCAGCTCGTCAGCAACGAGCAGCAGCTCAAATCCGTCGAAGGCCAGTTCGCGAGCACCGAAGGCCAGATGACCAGCCTCGAGCGTGAGATCACCGGGCTGCAACTCACGGTGTCGAGCCTGCAGGACGACATCCAGCACATCCTCGACCGCGTGCCCGGCCTCAAGCCGCCTGAGGAGCGCTAGCCAGGCGAGTGCCGCGCGATCGTGGCGAGTGAGAGGCAGTGTGGTCCCAACGACCTGAAGGGGCTTGACGATGGCCGACGAGCAGTACGCGGATCTGGTCTTCGAAGGGGGCGGCGTGAAGGGGATCGGGCTCGCCGGCGCCTTTGCGGCCCTCGAGCGGCGCGGCTTCACGCCGAAGAGCGTGGCCGGCACCTCGGCCGGCGCCATCACCGCCGCCCTGATCGCCGCGGGATACAGCTCGGCCGAGCTCGACAAGATCGTTCGCGACATTCCCTTCGCCACGTTCAAGGACGAGGGGGTCGAGGACAAAGTGCCGCTCATCGGCCGAGGCGCCAGCGTGCTGCTGCAACGGGGGATCTACGAGGGCAAGGTCTTCCACGACTGGATTGCCAAACTGCTCGAGGCGAAGAAGGTGACGAAGTTCGGCCAGCTCGTCGATGAAGAAGCCGCAAACCCCAAGCACCGTCACCCCTTGCAGATCATTGCCTCGGACGTCACCCACCGGCGGATGCTCGTGCTTCCCGGCGATGCCGGGCATCTGGGGATCGAGCCCGACGAGCTCGAGATCGCCTACGCGGTTCGGATGAGCATGTCGATCCCGATCTTCTTCGAGCCCGTGGTCCACACCAACCTGCAGACCGGCGAGGAGCACGTAATCGTCGACGGCGGGATGCTTTCCAACTTTCCCGTCTGGCTCTTCGACCGCGAGGGCCAGGAGCCGCGCTGGCCCACCTTCGGGCTGCTGCTGGTCGAGCCCGACCCCAAGGTGGCGATCGGCCACCGGCTGGCGGGACAGGATTTCGGCGCCAAGCTCGGCTCGCTGGTCGACTACGTCAAGAGCCTCGCACTGACCATGATGGAGGCGCACGACCGCCTCTACCTCGAGAAGGCAACCTACGCCCGCACGATTCCCATCCCCACGCTCGGGGTGGGCACCACCGAGTTCGATATTCCGCACGAGCGGGCTGACGCCCTCTATGAGTCAGGCCATCAAGCGGCCTGTGACTTCCTCGACCCGTGGGACTTCGGCGCCTACGTGCAGGAGTTCAGGCGTGGAAAGCAGCACTCGCGTCGTGCTGACCTGGTCGACGCGCTGGCCAGCTCACCCAAGCCGTGAGCAGTCGCGTGGTCAGATCGCCTTCTCGAGGGTCAGCAGCTGGGCCTTGACAGCCTGGCCGCCGAGGTACTGTCCGAGGCCGCCGTCGGTGCGAAGCACCCGGTGACAGGGCACCAGGATCGGGAGCGGATTGGTGGCCAGCGCCGACCCGGCCGCGCGAACGGCGTTGGGGCTCCCGGCGGCCACGGCGACCTGCCGGTAGGAGGAGGTCTGGCCGTAGGGAATCTGCGCCGTCGCCTGGAGCACCTTGCGCCGGAAGGCCTTGGTGAGCGTCCAGTCCAGCGCGACGTCGAACGTCCGCCGACCGCCGTCGAAGTACTCGTCGAGCTCCTGGCGCGCCAGGGTGATGGCGGGGGTGCTGGTGCGCAGGATCCGGGCGGACACCTTGCGCGCCAGGCCCTCGAGGACCTCGTCGGCATCTTCGGCCGGCAGGACAACCCGCACGATGCCGGTAGCGGTGGCGCTCACACGCATCGTGCCCAGGGGCGTGTCGTGGTCTTCGTAGGCGACGTCGACCAGACCGTCTGAGAGCGCCCGGGCGGCGAGGCGAGCGCGGGCGGCGGTCCACTCCGCAGCCGTCACCCCGACGCCGCTGCGCAGGAGAAGCTCGACCCTGGCGTCTTCATGGCTGGGGTTGGTGGGCATGGTGATCAGACGGTCCTCGAGGCGCTCTTCGTGAGGTTCACGGTCATCCGTGGTGAAAGATGATCCCAAGCGCGGTGCGGGTGCCGGGGGCGACGGTCGGTGATGCGATCAACGATTGCCCGGGTCATCGGCGAGGTCCTTCTTGAGTCGTTTGAGTCCTTCGAAGACGTTGCGCCGGGCGGCGTCCGCCGTCGTACCCATCGCCCCGCCGATATCGGCGTGGGACAGGTCGGCCATGTAGCGCAGGGCGACCGCCTCGCGCTGCTTGGGCGGCAGCGCAGCGACGTGTGACCACACGTCGTCGGCGGGGTTGGAGTCGTGCCACGCTGGGGCCTGCTCGTCGACCTGATCGCTGGGAATCGGGGCGCGGGCCCGACTGCGTGCGCCGTCGATGATCTTGCGCTGCGCGATCGAGAATAACCAGCCGCCGACGGCCCCGGCGTTCTGCAGCTCCTCGTAGTGGCGCAGTGCGGCCAGCAGCGTCTCCTGGAAGGCCTCCTCGCCGCGATCGGGACCCAGCCGCGCGACGCAGAACCGCAGGACCGCGGGTCCGTGACGCTCGATCACTAACTCGAACGGATCGAGAGCGCCGGCGGAGGATCGCTTCATCGACGCACGCGTCGCGAGGTGTAGTGGCAAGCCGTCGGCACGTCGCTCATTAGACGTGGCGGCCCGGCAGAACGTGAGGGCGCCATCGCCGCCGGACACGTAGAGCCTCGACCTCACAAACCAAGCCTCGGGCACGTCCTACGCAGACATCCGGAGGTGCCCATCGGCGCCACCCCGACAGAGTGAGGTTCGCATGTCCATTGAAGACAACAAGGCAGTCGTCGGTCGCTGGTTCGCGGAGTTCTGGGGGCCCGATTACAACCCCGGAGTCATCGACGAGCTGGCCGCCCCAGACATCCGCTTCGAGTACTCCATGCACGCGCCCCGCCGCGGCCGCGATGAGGTGCGCGCGTTCGCCACGGAGTTCCGCGGCGCCTTCCCGGACCTCGCCTTCGGAGCCACGGCCGAGCTGATCGCCGAGGGCGACTACGTGGTCGGACAGTGGGAAGGCGGAGGCACCCAGACCGGCGACGCCTTCGGCGACATCCCTGTCGGGTCGCTCCCGGCGGCCTCGGGCAAGACGATGCGCTTCTCCGGCATCACGGTGCTGAAGGTCGAGAACGGGCTGATCAGTGAGGAGGTCGGGCTCGACGACGGCGTCACGGCCCTCAAGATGCTCGGTCTCATTCCGCAGAAGTGATGAAGAGCGGCCGCATGGACGCTAGTCGCGTCGGCGGGCACGCAGCACCGCATCGTGGATCATCACGGTGTGCCCCTCGGGGTCGGTCATGGAGCGCTCGGGGGCCGCGTCGACGACGATCTCCCACGCGTGGGAGTCAAGCGACGCGGCCACCTCGGATGCGGTGAAGAACAGCTCCGGCATCGCCGGGCGCGGGATGGTGGTCTGCAGGTCTGAGGGGTGGTGACCGACGATCAGCAGGGTGCCACCCGGCGCCACGGCCTCGGCGAGACGCGCGAACACCTCCTCCCGCGGCCCCGTGGGCAGGTGCATGAACTGGGCGGAGACCAGGTCATAGGAGGATGGGTCGGGGGTCCACGTCAAGATGTCCTCGTGAAGCCAGTCGATGCGCCGCGTCACCTCGGCGCCGACCTCGGCGGCCCGTGAGGCGCCCCGCCGCAGCGCCACGGGGGACACGACAAGCGCCGTGACCTGCCAGCCCCGCCCGGCCAGCCAGATGGCATCCGCGCCCTCGCCGCTGCCGACATCGAGCGCCCTCCCGCCGCTGAGCTCGGAAGCCTGGCTGATGAGGTGCGGGTTGGGGTTCCCACTCCACACCGCACCGCGGGAGGAGTAGCGCTCGTCCCAGAACGCCTGACTGAACATGCCGGCGCCGAGCGCAGCTGCCTCGCGCGCTGGGTCGGCCGCGGCAGCGTCGCCAGGGTCCTGCGCAACGTGCCCGCCTGCGGGGTCGGTCACCACCGCACCACCATGCAGCAGCCGGACGACATCGTCAAGCCCGCTAGGCCTCTCCGCGCGCGGGATAGTCGTTGGCCATCCAGAAGTCGATGCCGCCGAGGAGGTCGTCCAACTGCGGCCGACCGACGGGCATCGAGAGGATCGCCTCGTAGTAGACGCTTCCGTCGGGAGCGATCAGGAACACGGCGGGCTCGTTGAAGACAGCGGGCTCATCGTCGTTGATCGCGCGCGAGACGAAGAGGCCCCACTCGCGCATCTGTGCTTCGGTGAGGCCGTAGGCCAGCGGGACCTTCTCGATCTTCCACTCGTCGTGCATTCTGGTCGCGCGGTCCTCGTCCTCACCGCTGATCGAGACGATGTCGATGCCGCGCTGTGCGAAGTCGTCGAAGCGGCTGTCGAGCTCTGAGAGCTGCGCGTGGCAGACAGGGCAATGCAGGCCGCGATTGAAGACGAGCATCGTGAACAGCTCGGGAGCGCGGTCGGCGAGGCGGAGCATGTCGCCACCGACGACGGGCAGCTCCAGCGTCGGCGCCTGGGTGCTGGGGCGTACGGTGCGGGCAGGGGTGGTATCAGTGGTCATCGGCGCTCCTTGTGTCGGATCGGGGACGCGTGGGTGACGTGCTCGGACGGCAAGTCTGCTCCAGCACGGTCGCTACGCCTTTCCTGGTCGAGTCCGGAATGGACTAGAAGGTCCATTCGGATGCCCACAGTGGAGCAGGTCGTCTATGGACTGTCGAGTCCATTTCTTCTAGCTGAATCGATGGCCATGGCGACCCCGTCCACGGCGAAGGGACATCGGCTCGCTGGCCGGTCAGCTCGCCGAGCGCGACCCGCGGGCCCGCGCCGCTATCGCGGACGGCCTCGGCCGCTGGGAGCTACGCCTCCGGGAGGGCTCACCCGGATGCGCCAGCGCGGCAAGCTGGCCCCGAACGCCGATCCGGCCACCCTCGCCACTGCCACGACGGCCTGCCTCCAGGGCAGCCTGTTGCTCACCGAGTTCGCCGCGACCCTGAGATGCGGACCGCGCTCGACCCGGCCCGGACGCTGCTGCCCGCCGCCCGGGCGCTTGTGACCCG
The DNA here is from genome assembly GCA_038231895.1 of Solirubrobacterales bacterium. Classification (GTDB taxonomy): domain Bacteria; phylum Actinomycetota; class Thermoleophilia; order Solirubrobacterales; family Solirubrobacteraceae; genus JALYZC01. The sequence continues at coordinate 8,109 of JBBSIW010000067.1, forward strand.
CGCGCCGCTGCGCGCGGACGGCCGGATGAGCAAGGGAATCCGATCAGCTGCGCCGCTGCGACTGCTGCAGGGAGGTCGTCGACCAGTTCCGGGTCAGCGGCAACCAGGACGCGGCCTTCCACAACCTGGCCGCGCGGGGGTCTGGGCGTGAGCGCGAGCGACCTGCACTGCCTCAACATCATCCAGCGCGCCTGCGGCCTGCCGCCGGTCAGCTCGCGGCCGAGGCCGGACTCACCACCGGTGCCGTCACCGCCATCGTCGACCGGCTCGAGCGCGCCGGCTACGCCCGCCGCGCGGCCGACCCCGGCGACCGGCGCAAGGTGGTCATCGAGGTGACCCCCGAATTCTACTCCAGGGCAGACGCGATCTGGGGTCCGGTGAAGCGCGACTGGGACACCCTCCTCACGCGCAAGTCACATCCGAGCAACTCGATGTCGTGATCGACTTCCTGCGCAAGACCAACGAGCTCGGTGCCCGCCACCTCGACCGCCTGGCCGCGCCCGCGCCCGTCTCGGGTGCGACGCTCTGACCGTCGCGTAGACCCGTCCGGCTTGATTTCCGCGGCGCAAGGCCCCTGCGCAATCAGCGGGTTCTTCAGCGCGCCCGACAGCATTCGAGCTGTGACCCATCCTGGCGTGGCTGATCGCGAAGGCGAGAAGGCGTTCGAAACCTTCGTAGTAATGGAGCTCCGGCGCCAGGCAGCCTGGCAGGACGATGCACCGCGCTGTTCCATTACCGCGATCGCGACGGGCGGGAGGTCGATCTCGTGCTCGAACGTCGCGATGGGTCGGTCGCGGCGATCGAGGTCAAGACAGCCGCATCCGCAACAGCGCGCGACTTCCGAGGATTGCGGTACCTGCGCGACAAGCTCGGTCAGCGATTCAAGGCGGGTGTGCTTCTCTACACACGGTCAAGAGGGTCGCCGCCGTCCAGGGCCGGCCTCCAAGCGAGGTGCTGACCGAGGCCTGGAAGCAGTACATGGACGCGAACCGCGAGGCGCTCGCCGCCTCCTTCGAGGAGGCCGCCGCGCTGCGCCGGCAATCAGTTCGACCCGGCGGTCGTCTTCGCGTTCGAGCGCGTAATGATCGAGCTTGGCGACGTTCCGGCAAACGCGCGAACGACCGGCTTGGTACCGGAAGCGGTCTTGGCGACGGTGTAGCGAGCGCGGCTGGAGGCCGCGCTCGGCCTCCCGTGGCCGGGCTCCGGCCGACCGCGAGCTAGTAGGACTTTGGTAGGTCGCTGGTAGCCCGGGTTCCGCAGTTGGAGGGCACACGGCGATGATTCTCGGGCCAGAAGCCCAGCGTTTCCGGGCTCTTCGGGCTCTTGGCTCGTGGCAGCGGTCCGGAAACGTGGGCACACGCTTACATCGAATGGGGTAGTAAAG
>JBBSIW010000068.1:0-9454 GCA_038231895.1 Solirubrobacterales bacterium
GCCGAGCTCGTCGTCCGGGTCGGCGGCCAGAAGCGAACTATCATGCTCCCCCCTGCGCTGGCGGCCTACCAGCCCACCCGGGCCCGGCTGGCCGACGGAGCGCTGCTCGTAACCCTCGATGACCACGCCGAACGATCCTCCGCCACAGATGGCACCGGGCCCGGGTGACCGGGACCCGCGCGGCGAGCGCGCGTCAGAAGCGCGAGCTGGTAGGGGATTTCAAGGCTCTGGAGCGGGAGCTCGCGCCGAAGGTCCGGCCGGTGCAGGTGCGCAGCCACGACTTCAAGGACAGCGAGCTTGGGCACGCGTTCGGTCGGCGCGCGGCTGGGTTAGGTGCTCATGCCGCACGGCGGTGCCGGCGGTGTGTCGATGCGCTGGCGGTTGATGGGTGCTAGCCGGTCAACGGCGTTGGCGAACACGCCTAGGCACCGCGACGAGCGCCTCGGGGCTGCTCAGATCGGCGACTTCGTCGAGGTTGACCCGGTAGCGCCACAGATCGCGTGGCAGCAGCTGATCGGGAGGCAGGTCCAACGCGGCGGCCAAGCGGTAGAACTCGGCCCAGGCGGTCTGCGGGTCCTCGGCGAGATACACCGCGCCGATGACCCGCCCGCGCTGCCAGCGACCCTGCGCATCCCCAGGCGCCAGCCCGAGCGGGTCTGCGTCGGCGCGCAGGTGGCGGTGCCAGATCCCGGCGAGCGGGATCCGGATGGGCTCGGCGCCCATCTCAAGTGAACGTGGGGTACTCGAGCTCGCCGATGGCTGCGGCGACTTGCCGATGTCCGCCGGCGGCGAGCACGTCGGCGGGGGCCTGATGGTCCAGGCGCGGGACGGGCTTGTTCAGCCACACCGGGATGTAGTCGTCCTTAATGACGCCGGTGAGCTGCTCGACCACCGCCGCCAGCTCGGCGATGCGGCGAGCGCGCACCCCACTTGGCGCTTGGCGGCGTGCCCGCCAAGCGCTCACCGTTCCCGGGCTCGCGCCCGTCGCACGAGCGATGTCGCCGTCGGTCAGCGGCGCGAGCCGCTTGATCCGCTCGACCTCGTCGATATAGGCGACGCGCACGCTGATGGTCATTCTAGCCCCTTTCGCGGAGCGTTCCACAGTGCATTTCGTGGGGGAAACGACTGGTGGAGCTCAGGCGCTGAAACCGCGGAGGTCTCCACGGCCTGGGCGAGCACGGCGGGGGCTGACTGGGTGTCGCGGCAGGCGTGGGCCACCTCGCCCAGCGCCGCCAGGACCGGACCGATGAGTAAGGGTGGCGCGAGCGCCGGCCCGCCAGCAGCGCCTCGTCAAAGCGGGTCCGCGCTCGGCGCGACGCCGCCGCCGTCCTCCACGAGTCCCTCTCGCAGGAGCTCACCGTCGACGAGCACAGCGCGAGCATGCGGCTCGAGCTCCCGTTCGCGGAACGGGGCGAGGTCTCCTTGAAGAAGATCGGCGCCGAGCTGATCGTTCGGGTCGGCGCGCAGAAGCGGACTATGATGCTTCCCCCTGCGCTGGCGGCCTACCAGCCGACCCAGGCCCGGCTGGCCGACGGTGCGCTGCTGGTGACCCTCGATGACCACGCCGAACGATCCACCGCGCCAGACGGCAGCCGATCCGGCTGACCCCGACCCCCTGGACGTGCTGCGCGAGCGAATCCGCTACACCCAGGACGCCGTCGAGCGGCTCGCCGACGAAGCCGCCCGCGCGGCGGGCGGCCGTCCGCCCCGCCGCGGCTACGCGGTGCCCGGCGACTCGGACTGGCGGGACGCGACGGAGCGCCAGGCGCTCACGGCCCTGCTCGACCTCGCCCGCGCCACGGTGCCGCGCGAGCTGAGCGAGCAACTCGCGGACCTCCTGCGGGAGGTCCTGCTGCTCATCCGGGCCGCGATCGACTGGTACCTCGAGCGTCTCGAGTCCCCGCCGGCGGCCACCCGTCGAGGTGCAGGACATCCCGATCAGCTGAGCTGACGAGCACGCGAGCGCTCTTCAGCGACACTCGGCAGAAACCCATCGAGTCGCTCTGCCTCGAAAGCCGCCGAGCAGGCCGAAGGATGGGGCGGAGATGAGAATGGCAGCGCGGCGTCGCGGGCCAGGTTCCGCCCGCGTCAGCACGCCAATGCAACAGGCGACCTACACCTGGAGGACGTCCACCTCGAGGTCGTCGAAGTCCGTGTCCTGCGTGCACACGGCTGCGGCGTGGGTCCGCGCCGTGGCGGCGATCCACGCATCCTGGACCTTCGGTCGTCGACCGTGACGACGCGCCACCGCCACCAGCTCGGCGAAGGCGCCGGCGACCGCGTCATCGATCGGAAGGGCCCGGTAGGCCGAACGAACCGACTGCAGCGTCAAGAGCCGTGCCGCGCGGCGCGACTCGTCCGCTGCGAGATGAACGCCCAGCCCAAGCTCCGCAAGCGTGACGACTGAGATGGCGGTGTGCTCGGGGATGCGTTCGGTCGAGAGAGCGCGCCGCTGCTCGCGAGCGATGAAGATGGAGGTGTCGAGGACACCGAGCCTCACGCGTCGAGCTCGTCGATCCGCTGCCCGACCGCCTCGTCGAGCTCGTCCGTGAGGGCTGGATCCGCCTGAACGATCGCCGCGAGCGCGCGCTCACGGGGGATCCACGAGTCCGGTCGCGGAAGCGGGATGAGCTCGGCGACGGGGCGCCGATCGACAGTTACGCGCAGGCGCTGGCCGCCCTCGACGCGGCGGAGCACGTCCGCCGTGTGATTGCGCAGTTCGCGCACCGATACGTCGTGGCCAGGCATGCTGACGACTGTAGCACACAAGCTACAGCGTGCTGGGGCACCAGCGAGCCGGCGACCGCGCGCGCGAGCGTCGCGAATGTTCTTTCAAATCCTGCCCCCGCTATGGACGAACTCCCCGACCACGCTTCCGCGCCGGATTTTCTGGGCGGAGACGAGTACGGGCACGACCGCGGCGCGAGCATGATGAGTTCGATCGCCTTGGCTTGAGCCGGCAGCCCGGCCCCGTGTGCGCAGCAATCGCGGCAACGAACGGCAACCTTGGGCGGTTCCCAGCGGTCTTGAGCGGCGAACTCGAGCATCGGCAAACCGCCTGTGAACGAGAACAAACCTGCTGTAAACCGGGCATTTCGGCCTGGCTAGCGGAGGGGGAGGGATTCGAACCCTCGATGGACGTAAACCGCCCATAACGGTTTTCAAGCCGACGCCGGTTCGACCGAGAAGATGCCATCTTGCAGGGAGATCACGCTGCCGGGCTCCGGTGCGCGGCAACGTGGGCGGCAACGCAGCCGCTCTTCTGCTCCGCGTCCCAGACTACGAGCACCGTAGACTTGTTTGCATGGCCACCCGGTCTCACACGATACGGCTGGATCCCGCCTCCTACGAGCTGCTCGAGGCAGAGGCGAGGCGGCGGGGCTTCTCCCCCGACGAGGTGGCGCGGGAGCTTATGCGCGAGCAGCTGGCGGCGAGCGGTGACGACGCGCAGCGGATGCGTTCCGCCCTCGCCACCGCCGCCACGGTACGCGCCGCGCTGCCGCCGATCGACGGGGTCGAGCTCGCGCGCGAAAGTCGCGAGCAGCTGGACCGCCGCGCTACGCAGGTGGAGTGAGCGTCGTCATCGACGCCAATCTCCTCGTCGTGCTCGTGACCGACGAGGAGCGCGGTCGGCCCGTGTCGGCGAAGCTCGGCGAATGGGCGAGCGGCGGCGAGGCTTTACACGCGCCCGGGCTTGCGCGCTATGAGACGCAAATGCCCTGACCGGCCTCGTTGCTGGTGGTCGAATCGATCCCGAGCAGGCGACGCGCGCATGGGGCGCCGCCAGCGAGGTGCCGGTCACCTACCACGGGGACGTGGCGGGACCAGACATCATTGCGATCGCGCTGCGGCTCGAGCGCCGCAGCGCCTACGACGCGGCCTACCTGGCGCTTGCGATCGAGCTTGACGCAGTGCTGTGGACGCTCGACGGGCGCCTCGCTCGCAACGCCCACTCGCACGGCTTCAAAGTCGAGCTGCTCCCCGCCTAGGCTGGTGTGGGTCCCCGATCGCCACCCCGGCCGCCGTCCACGCTTCACGTGCAAGAAACGATCGGCGCCGCACGCTGGGAGCAGCCGAGCGATGCCGCCAAGGGTTCAGCGGTCTCCGTCGGGTACGCTCACCGCGCGTGTCAGATGCTGTGCATGAGCTGCTCGCCACAGAGGTCGCGTTGGACAAGGTCGATGAGCAAGAACCCCTGGATAGCCGCCGACCCCCAGCCCGGCGCCTTCAACGCTGAGCTGGCGACGATTGATCCCCGCTACGTCGAGACGCACGAGGGCAACCTCGACGCGAAGCTGAGCATCTTGGTCAGCGTCGAAGGCGAGGATGCCAAGCGGCTGGAGCGGATCGCCGAGGCACGCGGAAAAAAGCCGGGCGACGTCGTCGCCGAGCTGCTGCGCGACGCCGACCGTTCAGCCGCGTAAGGCTCCTCCTCAAGACGTGAGCCTGGACGCGGCTTCACGCGTCCTCGGCGCTTTCGCGCTTGCCGTCGTGGCTGTCGAGGAAGGCGTCGAGTCGCGAGGCCATCTCGTCGATGGAGCCGGGGAGCAGGTGGCCGTAGCGGTCGAGGGTGATCGCGATGCCAGCGTGGCCCATGACTTCGGAGATGGCTTTGGGGTTGGCGGCGGCGGCGATCAGGTAGGACGCGAAGGTGTGGCGCGCTTCGGCTCAACGCCCCTGTGCGCGGCTGCTGCGCTCTGCGGCAGCGTCGCGGCTTCGGGCGCCGAGCCGTTTCTCCGTTCGCGGGCCGGGTCAGGCGCCGGCGGGCTTGTCAGCCGTTCAAACGCGGCGACGACTGCTGGGTCAATCTGTATGCCGGCGCAGAGGTCCTAGTTAGCTCGGCCAGGGCTTCCTCGGGTGTGCGGGCGACCCCCTGTAGGGCCCGGTCGCTGGTCACGGCGAGCGCCCTTATGGTCTGGGCTGAGCAGCCCGGCTAGAAATCGAGCGTAAAGCGTCGACGAAGGCGTTGGGATCTTTAGATGTTGCCGCCTTCCGAAGACGAGCACAGACCTTCTGAGAGTCGACACCTCCAAGCGTTGCCCCGGAACGCTTCTGGGCTCTCAGCTGGGCACATAGCTGCCTGGCCGCCATGGCGTACGTCCTTTGTATGCGGCGCGCGGTGGCCGCTGGCACGGAGGATCGCCGGTCGCTGCGCCGGCCCGTCTGCGTGGCGCCACGCCGCCCGTCCCCCGGCCTGCGGCCCGTCTGCGTCTTCTCGCGCCGCCCGGCCCCCGGCCTCCTCGTCGCCTGCCTGGGCATCGAAGGACGGTCCTGCCGTCCCGGGCTGTTCGCCACCGCACCGGACCGCTTGCCTTCGCCTTCGTTGCCGCCGCACCCCGCCACCGCCATGAGCGCTGCCGCCATCACCACGACACCGGTCCTCACACCCCTGTACACAGTGGGGCGCAGGAGAGCCCGCTTCACCGTCTGCGCCGCCTGCGCCTGGGTGCCGGGCCCCGCGGGGCCATGGAGTGCACGCGGACCGGTGCGGCGCGTCGGCGCAGGCGTCGAGCCAGCGCCATGCCCAAGGTAAAGCTTGAGGCCAGCAGCCCGACCGCGTAGAGCGCCGTGCCGGCCGGGTCGGGTCCCCGCCGACCGTCGGCGTGCTCGAACTCAAGCTGCGCCTGGCCCTCGCGCTCTCGCTCTCTCATCAGCGCCGCCTGCGCCTGGGCCTGGGTTTGCGACTGAGCCTGGCTTTGGGCCTGCTTTTGGGACTGGGCCTGTTGCTGGGCCTGCGCCTGCCCCTGCGCCTGCCCCTGCGCCTGGGCCTGCGCTTGGGCTTGTGACTGAGCCTGGCTTTGGCTCTGGGCTTGCGCCTGGGCCGAGGTGACCGTGCTGGGCGGAGGCAGCGACTGCGACGGCGCGGGACTCGCCCCGACCGGGCGAGCGCCAGCACCAGGCGACGCCCCCGGGCCCGCAGCCGAGCCCGGCGACGCCCCAGGGTGCAAACCTGCGCTAGGCGACGGCGCCAGCGGGGCGGCCAAGGCGGGGGCCGCCCCCGCAGGCTGCGACGCCGAACCCGACGGCGGCGTCGAAGGGCTAGGCGGAGGATGGGTGGGGGGCGGCTTGGGCGGCTTGGGCGGCGGCGGCGGCTTGGGCTGCTCGGGCGGGTCGTTGATCGTGGCGGTCCCCTCACCGCGAGCGATCGTCGTCTTTGAGTCATTGGAGAGCTTGACCGTGAAGTGCTCGGTGGGCTCGCCGGGATCCTTGTCAGCCAGCACCGGGACCGTGACCTTCTTGGTCGTCTCACCCCGCGCGAACACCAACGTCCCCGAGGCCGCCTGATAGTCCCGGCCCGCCTTCGCGCTGCCATCGACACTCTGATAGTCGACCCTAAACGGCGGCGAGCCCGCGACCAGGGCGCCCGGATGCTCGCGCAGCGTGACCGTGAACGTCGCCGGCGCGCTCCCCGACGCCGGCTCGGTAACCGCCGGCGCGTCATCGATGCTCACCTCGGGCTTGTCAGCGACGCCCAGCAGCGAGCATGGGCTGGTCTTGGGGTCCGGGGTGTAGGCCAGGACAGAGGCCGTCTGCATACTACTCAGAGAGCCGAAGGGGTCCAGGGGAGTGCTCGTCGTTGAGGCAGTTTCCCCTCCCAACACATACAGCCTTCCATCGGGCCCGGTGGCGGCGGCGTGCACGGCGCGAGCGGTGGGCATCGGCGTCACCGGATCCCAGGCATTTGTGCACCCATCGTAGGCTTCGACGGTATTCAACGGATGGACGCCGCTGTCAAAGAAGAGGGCTGTTGTGGAACCGCCGGTGGCGTACAGGAGCCCGTCCGAGCCCGTGGCGGCAGCGAAGAACGCGCGGGCGTTCGACATCGGGGCGACCGGCAGCCACGTCCCCGTCGTCGCGTTGTTGGCCTTGGTGTAGGCCTCCGCCGAGTTGAGCGTCGCAGACGCGCTGTTACGCCCGCCGATGGCAAACACCCGGCCGTCGGGGCCCGGAAGAGAGGCCAGGCCCTGCCGAGGAGTCGACATCGCTTCGACCGGCGACCAGGCGCGGGTCTGGAACGAGTAGGCCTCGACCGAGTCGAGCGGCGTCGAGGGGTCGAAGTAGAAGTTGTAGGCACGAGTGCCGCCGCTGACATACAGGCGTCCGTCGGGACCGAACGCCGCACCGTCATGCGCCCGCGCGGTATGAAGCGGCGGCAGCGTATCCCAATGGCCCGGGGTGGCCCCCACCCCGGGGGTGTAGACCTCGACAACGTCAGACGCCGACAGTATGAACTCCTCGAAGTGCCCCCCCGCCACGTAGATGCGACCGTCCGGACCGGCTGTCGCCGCGGCGTTCTGGCGCGTCCCTCCGGGCATCGAGGGCAGGGTCTGCCATGAATTGCCGCACGGATCGTATTCCTCCACCGTGCTGAAAACCCCCACGAGGTTATTGCGGCCACCGAACGCGTAGATGTGCCCATCCGCACCCGCCGCCGCCGCCGCCCGACTCACAGGAAACGGCATCTGCGCCACCGCACTCCAGCTGCCCGGTCCGCTGGAGGCCAATGGGAGCGAGCATTCCCGCCCCACCTCGTTAAGCGTGGCCGCAGAGTCTCCCGAGGGCGTGTGAACGGTGACGGTCTCTATGTCGCCGGTCGTCGAAGCCGTGATGGTGGCGGCGTAGGTGCCATTGCCGCGATCTTTGACCGCCGAGAAGCGGACGTCGCCGTCGGTGGTAAAGCTCACATCGCTCAGTCCCTTGACGGGGCGACCCTTGGGGTCGGTTACCGTGGCCACCGCCTCAGACGTCGAGGACCCATCCGCCGCCAGCGCCCGCGGAGTGAGTCGCAGGCTGACCGCCGCATCCCACGTCCACGTGTCAGCGAGGTAAGAGCCTCCGCCGCTGCCGTTCGGCACGAAGCCGGTGGCGAGCACGACGCGACCCGAGGGGTCCTGGGCCATGGCGGCCGACTCGCGGGCCCGAGGGCTAAACGGCGGGCTCTGCCGCGCCCACGCCCCACCATCCCAGGTCCAGCTGTCGCCCAGGACACCTCCTGGATCGCTATGTTCGTTCGAACCGCCGAATAGCACCAGCTGTCGACCAACAGAATCGTAGGCCATCGCCGCCGAGAAGCGTGGCCCGGGGTTGGTGCCCGCGCCCTCCTGGGCCCACGTCGTCCCATCCCAGGTCCAGGTGTCGGCCATAGGGTGAAACCCAAAGTAGAACTCCTGGGTGCCGCCGTAGAGCACGACTTTGCCGGTGGGGGCGTGATAGGCGATCGCCGCCCGCCCCCGACCCGGAGGGGTCGTTACCGGGTGGTGCTCGGTCCACGCGCCATGAGCCCAGGTCCAGGTGTCGGCAAGGTGGCCGGGGCCGTTGGGGTCGGTGGGACCAGTGTCGTCATAGGCTTGCCCGTTGGTGCCGGAGAAGAGCACGACGCCGGTCCCGTCAGCGGCCATGTTGGCCATGTAGCGAGGTGAGGGAGCCTTGTCCGGGTGGCGCTCAGTCCAGTCCTTGGCCTTGCCATCCCACGTCCAGGTGTCACCCAGGTACCCCGAGCCAGCCCGCCCGCCGAAGAGCACGACCTGGCCCGAGCTGGCATCGTAGGCCATCGCGTGACCGTAGCGGGCCGGCGGGCTGTGCTTGGGAGTCTGCCGCGTCCAGTGCGAGCCATCCCACGTCCAGGTGTCCCCCAGGCGATGATTACCGCCGTCTGAGTTGTCAAAGCCTCCGAAGAGGACCGTCTGGTGATTGGCCGCGTCATAGGCCATGGCCGCCTCATCGCGCCCCGGAGTCGGCCCCGACGCCGCCGCGGTGTGATCGATCCATTGCGCGCCTCCCTCATAGAGGATGGCCGAGGCACTGAGCCCCGAGTTGGCGGTCGTGGCGGTGATCTTCTCCGGTCCCGGCGTACGCGAGGCGGTGATCTTGACCGTCCACCTGTGGGTCCCCGTCCGCACACCGCAATGCGACGGACCGGGCGTCGAGAAGGTGACATCGCCGTCGGTCTTAAAGCACACCTTCTCATCGGCCAAGGACCCCCCCTGGGATAGCGTCGCTGTGGCCTGCGTAGTCGAAGAGCCATCGGGAGGCACGTAGGACGGATCAAGGGTGAGGGTCAGGCCTCGCTCCAACAGCACCGCCGAGCCGGTGACCCCCGCGCCTGGATGCACCGGATCGCCGCCCGCCGTGGATGCGGTCGCGGTGATCCTCTCTGAGTCCGGGGTCTTTGACGCCGTGATCGTGGTGGTAAAGCTGCCGCTGGCGTCAGTGATCCCCCTAGTCTTAGAGAACGTCACGTCGCCGTCGGTGGTGAAGTCGACCTGCTGGCCCGCGAGCGCCACGCCACCCTGAGTAACCGTCGCGGTCGCCCTGGACGTCGCGGTGCCATCGGCGGCGATCTCGGCCGGCTCAAGCTTCACGCGCACCTGCTCAGCCGCGTTCGGCGTGGAGCCGGCCGTGGCGGGCGTGACCAACGTCCACGTGTCAGCTCTGTCGGCGTTGTCTGCCCCGA